>JAAGZM010000129.1 GCA_024206355.1 Gammaproteobacteria bacterium
CTCCCTATCATCAATAACATAGGTGTTGACAGTCACTTGTCGGCGAAATTGGTCTGTTCCGGCATTACCTCCATTACAAATTACTCCTCCGGCAGCTGCGTCACTTAACTGGTTTAATCCTGACCATTGCACACGTACAGTAAGAGTCCCAGCGTTAATCCTGGTACCATCATTAACAAAGTTTATACAGGCATGAGGATCAATTAAACCAGATGTACTTGTAGTAGCATCCAGAGCCTGTTCCCATTCCCATAAATCTCGCGCAGCAATATTTGCAGTAGTACAGGCTGAGGAACATGCAGAAGGTTCATTGGTGATTGTTCCACCTCCCACGGCTGAATTATGATAGGAGGTCGCTATTTCAATAGGGTTAGTCCTGATTTTTTCTACAATCATATCAGCCAGGCTTACCGCCAAAGTCCGTTGTGCTGCCTGATGGGTAAACTTTTTTGACATGGCCTGTAAACTAACTATGCCGAGTAAACCCACAGAAAGAATTACAAAAGAAATTAAAACCTCGAGTAAGGTAAATCCATTTTGATGGTTATATTTTAAATTATGAGCAACTAGCAAGTTCGCCTCCTTCTGCAGTTTTCGATCTACCAATAGGAGAAATAGTAATCCCTCGCCTGTAATCATCGCCTCGATCATCACATATGGTAATTGTACTTTTGGTACCGACGCTTCCGCGGCTATTGAATCTAATTGAGCTTCCTCCATCGTAGCTAAATGTAAGCTGATCAATATCAACCATAATTTGCTTGATTATGGAGTCGGTACCATCAACTTTATTGGCTACTCCAGTATCAGTAAAGGCAATATAATTATTTCCAGTACCTGTGCAATTGATATTATCAGAAGTTCTACAAACCGATAGATTTGTTCGTTGAGTTACAGCTTCAGAGCGAGCTGATTTAATGATAATCATCAACACATTTGTTTGGCCAAGCATGCGATTATTTTTAATGAAACCCTGTAAACCTGGTACAGCAACCCCTAGTAATATTACAGCGACAACCATTGTCATCAGTAATTCTAGTATTGTGTAGCCATTATTATTTGCTGTTAACATGTCTAAACTGCCCTCTAATCTGAACTGAATTCAGTACGCTTTCTTCAGTTACTTTCTTCTCTCACTTTCTAATGTTAATTCTCAACTAGTTAGTACCGTATAATATTATTGAATCTAATACTGCCAACTAGTTCTCAATAATAAATGAATGTCACTAATATCTGATGTATAGTAATTTGACCGGATGAATGGTAATTTTAACGGATGAATGGTATGACCTTGTGTAGTATTTTATATCTTTGAGAGTTTTATGATTTCTAACTGCGCCCATGGTGATTGCCTTATTTCGTGAATAAATAAATACTTGAATACAGTATATTACAGCACAGACTGTCTATCCTGTCAAGTCAGTATATTGAGCACATTACTGATATGTACAAATTGATGCCCGTCACGTCTTTGCAGGGCAGGCGACCATTTTTGACTTTAATGCTGACTTATCTTACAATTACTTGAACTTTAATTAACTGGATTAAAATTGTGGCAAATAAAAAAATAGCCCTAACAACTGGCGAA
>JAAGZM010000130.1 GCA_024206355.1 Gammaproteobacteria bacterium
ACCCTAATTAAGCAAGCTGATTAGGGTAATGTACCTTTATCCATCCCTCCTTTAACGAATACAACCCCGCGTTAGCCAAATACTTATTACTTAAGGCCTGTTGAATGCCCGGTGTTTTCGAGCTTCGCCACGGACCCTTACTCGTGATACCACAGGCAACAGCAGATTGAATATTGACGCCCCGTTTCAATAAGTTTTGTACCTTAGTTCGTGGCTTACGCCATTGACGCCAGTAGCACATTCTTATTCGACGCCGTATCCAATGATCCAAATCGTCACTCGCTTGATAAGTATTGGCTATACCATAGTAGTTTATCCAGCCTCGCAGAAATTGACTCACCTTAAACAATTGATAACCCATACTCACGCCCCAATTACGGTTCGTCAGACGTCTTATCTTTTGCTTAAATAAGTGCACTGTTTTTGCATGCCACTGGAGCTTTCCTCGCTTAAAAGTAAAGCCAAGGAATTTACTTTGGCTCACCTTAACCACCTGACTTTTCTGCTCGTTAACAATGAGTTTAAGTTTGGTCGCTAAGTAGCGCGTGATACTTGTCAGCACTCGATATCCTGCCCGTTTTGATTTCACCAATATAATAAAATCATCGGCATAACGCGCGAATTGATGCCCTCGGCTTTCCAATTCTTTGTCTAAACTATCTAACATGATATTCGATAATAAAGGAGAAAGTGGACCACCTTGGGGAACGCCTTCAGCATTCGCTAATAACTTACCATTAACCATGACTCCGGCACGTAAGTATTTCCCGATAAGTCGTAACAGCGGTTTACTGTGTACTTTAGCGCTTAACTTAGTCATCAATAAATCATGATTGACGCGGTCAAAGAACTTTGACAAATCGACATCAACGGCAAATGTCCGCTTGTTTTTAATCATCTCCCTTACTTGAAAGACCGCTTGTTGCGCATTCTTATGAGGACGAAAGCCGAAGCTATTATCTGAAAAGAATGGATCGAACAGTGGGGTTAATACCTGTGTTATCGCTTGTTGAATAATGCGGTCAAGTACGGTTGGGATCCCTAAGGCACGTTTACCGCCTTCAGGTTTATCAATCTCAACACGTCTGACTGCATTAGGTTGATAACAGCCTTGCGCCAATTCAATTTTACAGGCAGCCCAGCCACCTTGTTTCGCCCAAGTGCTAAAGGCGTCAATGGATAAACCATCGACACCCGCTGCGCCTTTGTTCGCTTTAACACGTTGCCAAGCGCGCTGTAAATTCATCGGCTCAAGGAGTTGTTGGAATAAATCGTGGTTGAAAGATGGCTTCGAGTTACAACGCTGTATAGAGTAATCGCCTGACGGCGTAGTAAGTATAGACAAGTTAAACTAGGCTCCTCTTTCATCTAAATGTTCAGGCCTTCACCTTGTCCCAACCATTACGATGGGCGTTTGGCTACTATGCCGTCTGCTGACTTCTGCTTAATCATTTAAAATGTTGCCACCTTAAACGCTATCATTTCCTGTTTTATTTGCTCATTATTATTAACAGGAAAATAATAATGCC
>JAAGZM010000858.1 GCA_024206355.1 Gammaproteobacteria bacterium
GATCGTTGGGTCGCATCAATATATATAAACGGGGCTTTACAACAGAATACAAACTGGGAAGATGGGACTTGGGAATGGCCCCCGTTACAATTTTCAATAAGGGTTTGACATGAAAATAGAAACAGTTATTGCGTTGATATTTACCCTTATTTGTGGGTTAACTGCCTATGCTGTGGATTGGCAACGAGAGCAAGACGAAGTGAGCAGCGAACAAGAATTAAGAATAGAAAAGCTTAATGCGTTGATAAAGTTACAAACCAAGCTACATGAGCAGCAAGTCAAATTCAACGAAAAACAATATAACTACCCTCCAGCATTAATAAATAGACCTACAAATGGATCGGTATCAGAATAAGGGTTTTGAATGGCCACTATAGTAAAACGAGCTATTAGAACAGCAGCGGGCTGGGCAACCATGTCAGCACCAGAAAAGGCAGTGTATGATGATATTTATTTTGAAACATTGACAGCGTGGGAGGCAACAATTCCAGCTGATTTAGTCGCAAATGATGAGCAATGGGTTGCAGAATGGTATAACGATTGGCCTACGGGTTTAGTTGATGATCTAACCTTTAGTGGTGCTAGAATAACTGACTCAACAAGAGATGTAATTTTAAGCCCAGCAGACGGCGAAGGCCACAACGGAGATTTAACAGGCTGCTTGTTGGACGGTACAATAATAGTAAGAAATGGGTATTATACAATTAAAGGTTTTAGGATCACAGGTGATGCTGGCGTGGGTGTCAATACTACAACTCATAGCGGCTCAGAAGAAATTATTATAGATAGTCTAATTATTCACGATTCAACAAAAATTGGGCTAACACACGATGCCAACAATGTTAATTGGGTGGTTAGAAACACATTATTTATTAATACATA
>JAAGZM010000859.1 GCA_024206355.1 Gammaproteobacteria bacterium
GGTGGAGATTTATTATCACCTCAACATCTACCTTGATTTCTTAGACATCCAGAAGCTCATATTCCAATTCTACCAGCTTTTGGTTTAATTAGTGAAATGACATCTAAGTTTAGTCAGTGAATTCGATATTATAAGTATATTGGGTTATAATTTTACTCAGATATGCATATATTGGAGTAAAATATAACTTGAATTTAGACCTTGTTGATCGTCGCATACTAGATTTGCTTCAAAAGGATGGTTCTTTATCATCAAATGAGGTTGCATCGAAACTTAACATGACAACACCACCCTGTTGGCGGCGTATTCGTAAGCTTAAAGACGAGGGATATTTACAAAAACAAGTTTGGATAATAAGTCCTGAAGCTATGAACTTTAAGGTAACTATTTATGCCAATGTTAGACTTACAACCCATGATAAAGAAGCAACAACAGCCTTTCGTGAACAAGTACAGACTTTACCAGAGGTACAGGAGTGTTACATTTTACTGGGTGCAAGTGATGTATTAGTTAAAGTTTTGGTACATGATATTAAAGAACATGAGGATGTTTTTTATAATCACATTTCTCAGTTACCTGGTGTTAAAGAAGTTACTTCAAGTGTGGTACTTTCA
>JAAGZM010000860.1 GCA_024206355.1 Gammaproteobacteria bacterium
AGATCGCCGTGCCTTTTTTGTATCATAGACCGGTAGAGATCGAGTCTTTTAATGAGATCTATACGTGGAAAAGAGTGGCTTGGTAAATTATGTAACAGCTTCAGTCGCTGAGCTAGACGATTAAGGTTTATTTGTTTTTGTAAATCATTATTACACCATACTTCACCAGCTATCCATTTACTTAAATAAAAATTGCTTTTTTGACTATAAAAAATATGCTCAGGAGCAATGTTTAGTGGAGCAACTTCACTCATAATCATAATTTCAGCATTTCTATCTAACCCTAAAAGTTCTGAATCAGGATTATTGATCCGCAGTACATATTCGTAGCCATTGATTTTAATCCAGTAATTTTCGTTAGTTATTCCTTTGGGAAGATATTGAAAAGTGATATTAACATTGTTATCAAATTCTGGAACTTCAGAAATAAGCTTGCATATTTCATCCTTCATTTTCATGATAATTGTTTATTATTTTGTAGTTGATAGGTTTTATTCCATTGATAGAAACCAACAAAACAGAGGATTACATAAATTGTAAACAAAAGAGCGGTAAGATAGAGATCACGTTGGATATATAAATAGATTGCGACGGAATCAATAACCAGCCAGTAGATCCAATTTTCAAGAATCTTTTTCGTCACCATCCAGGTCGTAATTACGGCTGCCCAAGTGGTGAACGAGTCTAACCATGGGAACATAGCATCGGTATTATTCTGCAGAAAGTAACCTGAAACAATAACAAGTACTAAAACAGAAGAAATAGCTATTAGGTGATTTGTTATTGACCAAACACTGATATGGAGATCTTGTTTCTCGTCACTGTGGTGGCGCCAAAGTACCCAGCCATAAATTGCCATGACGATATAGAATATCTGAAGTGCTGACTCCATATAGAGGTTAACATCGAAAAATAAAAAGGTATAAATCAATGTACTTATCAAAGCTGCAGGCCAGCACCAGATACTTTCTTTAATCGCGAGTAGTAAGTAGGCAATTGCAAATATCACAGCAATAACTTCCCACGCAGAAGTGACTTGCCAGGCTTTAATTATATAGTTTGATATTTGTGTCATTTATACTTTTATTCTAATTTGGGTTAAGTTCAGCATTAATAAACTTGCAAACGAATACCGCTTTGCCGTCTTTAGCCCATGAACCCTCCATCGCTCGATTTAGCAAAGGCATAACAACATCTGATTCACCAAAAAGTTGTGTACTCATAGTATTGGTAATTGCCGTTACCTCAGGATGTTGATTTATTTTCTTAATAAACTCACTGATCATCGGAATGAAATCATCTGCGAGAGGGTAACAGCTCAGTTCAACACTAATTTGCATAATTGTTCTCCTAACCTAAAAAAAGTACCTAAATTTAAAATGTCATACGTCCAGTGATCCCAAATTGCCTAGGATCTCCTTGATGAGTATAGAGCTTATCTTCCCAATTGGGTGGCTCGTTAGCAAAAAAGAAACCTCTGACATGGTAAATTTCATCCGTGAGGTTTCTACCCCAAAGATAAATTTCCCAGTTTTCAGATTCATAGCCGACTTTCATATTCAACAATTGATAAGCTTCTGATTGTTGATGATGACTATCTGAATAATAAAACTCATCTTTTTTACTGATATCAAGACGTCCGAACCATCCTTGCTGATTACGATATTCCAAAGCAATTGAATAATTATAAGCAGGAGCATGGGCCTTTTCTCGTCCAATCATTTTTGGATCACCGCCCTCATAAGTTTCAATTGCAGTATCTAAAATTCCAAGTGACGCATCGATTTTCAAATCATCAGTTAATTGATATTGGAGTTCTGTTTCAATACCGCGATTATAGCCTTCTGCAGCGTTATCCACGATTTCGATAAACGTCAGTGGATCGGTGGGATCAAGCTGTATTGAAGTGCTGATCTGTTCATCTTCACGGGCCATGTAAAAAACAGAACTTGAAAGAAGCAGTTTTTGATCAAGAAATCGCCCTTTAATGCCAGCTTCATAATTCCACAAAAATTCAGGATCATAGGCAACTCGATCATTAGGAACAGTAGAACCAGTATTAAATCCTCCCGCCTTATAACCACGAGAAATACTTGCCCAAGCCATCAGTCCTGACGGTAAATAATGCCTCAAGGTGATGTGTCCTCCGAACATTTGATCATTAGGTGTGAAGTAATTATTGTCTGAATTTGAGAAAATCACATCACGACGTTCATAACGAAGCGCAACAATAAGATCGGTATTATCTGTCAAATGTTGGTTAACTTCGGCGAAAATAGCTGCATTTGTAGCCTCATAATTCGAATTATGTTCACGCCAAGTCCACCCATTATATAATTCAACAATCTCATTATCTTCTTCGAGTTCAAGCGTGTAAAGGCCAAACAACCAGTCAGTTTTACCCTGATTAAAAGCACCAGCTGGGGTAGATACAAAGCGAAATTCCTGACTCCATGTTTTTCTTGTTCTAAGGTTATCAGAAGTAAAATCATAAGGGCCGTTGACGCCCCAACTGATATCATTTCCCCAGTCGCCATCATAACTGTGTTCTATATCTGAGTCAGCCAGAGTACTAATACTAATGAATTCAAATTTGTCACTTTGATGGGTTAATCTTGCCGATCCTGCTAACGAGCGTTGACTATCTTTGCCTGGCTTATCAGAAAGCGTTGTGAGGCTATTGTCAATTGCCCAAGCGTCATAGCCATTGTCCATATCAACCAACATACCAGTAAAAGCTAAATGCCAATCGTCAGTAATTTGCCAATGGATCTTAGCTCGACTAGTCATTTCATCACGATTATTAGTGTCATCTCTATCGAGGAAGCTATTGTAACGAAAACCATTACCTTCAAATTGTTGAAAGCTGAAAAGACCGGTAACGGTTTGTTGCTCATTTAAAGAACCGGTAACAGAGACTGCTGTTGACCAATTATCATCTTCAGCAAACATCATTTGGGTACGAATGTTTGATTCCTGCTCAGGGTCACGAGTTTTAATATAAATAAGTCCAGCAAGCGCATTAGCACCAAAACGCCCACTTTGAGGGCCTCTTAATACTTCTACTTGCTGAGTATCAAACAATGTAGCAATCATACCAATACCACTAAAATCGATATCATCAATAACTGTGCCAACTGAAGGATTCGGAGCTCCATTATATTGTTTGCGCGCACCAATACCACGAATTTGAAAATATCTAGGCCGTGAACTACCACCGGCCCAATTAAAATTGGCCACAAGACTAAGAACATCTTCCAAATGTTGTTCACCAGCATCTTTTATAACATCTTCAGATAGCACAGAAACACTAGTAGCGGTGTCAATAAGGTTAGTTTCACGATACTCGGCAGTAACAACTATTATATTGTCATTTGCATCATCATCAGCAAATAGAATAGGTGAGAATGCAGTTAGAGCCGCCGTAAAAACTAACGTATGGATATTATTCATCAATAGTAACTCCTAACATATCTAGATAAATTAATAATGATCCATAACGCAAGAAGGGGAGTAATCAGGAGTTGATTTTCCTATCCCTACGCCAGTATTAACCGGATCAGGTTCAATGGGTTCGCTACTAAAAGCATCTCAGGCCCATTCGGACCACCCCCAAGGAATGTTGGATTATACAGATTCCAATTAAGTATAACTACTCTTGTTTTATAGTGTGTTTTATAAATTAGATGTAACCAAAATATCTGAGTAACTTGGAATAAATGAATTGAGAGTGAGGGTAAAATACTAACAAGTAAGAAGCCATAATCAAATTTTCTGTTAGATTACACCAAAATATCAAGTACTAGAATTTGTTAAACATATTTTTCGTTCTACGTTATTTTACGAATTCAGGTATTGTACATTTTCAAA
>JAAGZM010000861.1 GCA_024206355.1 Gammaproteobacteria bacterium
TTATCAAATTGAAGATTTTCTATACAAGCACCAAAAAGAGTTGGATATTTTATCTGTCTACAGTTTCTATACAGCCGATCGAGCAGAATCTACACTGATCTTTATTGACAAAGACAAACGAACTATATCAAACCGTGAAGTCAGAGAGTTTGTTGAAAAAAATATACCGAAAATAGCACAAGGCAAACCTTCTTTTGAACGTAATCAAGCCGGTGGACAAGAAGGCATAAGTATCCAACTTGTGGGTGATTCTACAGAGCGACTGGAAGAGCTCAGCCGTGAAGTCGTTCGAGTAATGAATACCGTTGAAGGATTGCAAAACGCACAGTCCGGTACAGGTATTGGAGAACAAGAAATTCAGGTTAGAATTGACAGAGATAGAGCTCAGAATATGGGACTTACACCGGAGTCTATTGCTAGCACGATTGGTATTGCAATGCGTGGCCAAAATCTTCGAACTTTCCGAGATATAGAAGGTGAAATTGAGGTTAGAATAGAATTTGATAAGAGTGATAAAAAATCACTCAGTGACCTTCATAATCTTCCTTTATTCAGGTCAGGACAAGATAGTCTTCCTCTGGCAGCTGTTGCAACATTCTCAGTTTCCAAAGGTCCTCAGATGATCCGCAGAGAAGATAAAACAACAATGATTACTGTCAGCGCCGATCTGATAGACGATGCGAGTATGAAAGATACAAAAGAAGGTCTGAAAAATGTATTAGATAAGATGACCTTCCCTAACGCCTATTATTGGCAATATGGTTATGGATTTCAGCGTGATGACAAAACCCAAAAAATCATGCTAACCAATATGGGTTTAGCGGTTATGATGATATTTATCGTCATGGCTGCTTTGTTTGAATCTCTACTATTACCTCTAGCTGTAATTACTTCTATTGCTTACTCAATTGTTGGTGTTTTCTGGTTCTTCTTGCTAACAGGAACCAATATGGGCTTCATGGGTATGATTGGAATACTGGTGTTGATGGGCGTCGTTGTTAACAATGGTATTGTACTGATTGATCATATCAATCGATTAAGAGCCGAAGGTATGCGACGTTACGATGCTATCATTCAAGGTGGCTCAGATCGTCTTCGTCCCATTATTATGACTGTTGCAACGACTATTCTTGGTCTTATTCCATTGGCTGTAGGTGATGCTACATTAGGTGGAGGAGGTTCACCTGCATACTTCCCAATGGCAAGAGCAATTATTGGCGGACTGCTATTTTCAACAGTTGTTAGCTTAATTATTTTGCCTTCTATCTATGTTGGACTCGACACATTAAGAAAATGGAGTCGCGAAAAATTGCAAATTGCTTTTGGTAATGTTGACAAGCTCGGCAAGCGCTTTAGCCGAAATTAGTTTCATCAGGTATTTGAGTCTAAAAAATAATTGTTTTTTGACTCCAATACCTTTTTATCGAACCTTTTTACCTGTAAAATGATCCCCCTAAAAATAATCAGTCTTTTTTACTAATTAACCCAGAGAATTAAATGTCTAAATTCAGTATTGCACAAGCCTTAGCAGGCGATTGTCCAGCAGGTGATGAGATTCAACTTAACGGTTGGGTTCGTACACGTCGTGATTCAAAAGTGGGATTATCCTTTGTGAATCTGCATGATGGTTCATGCTTTGATCCCATTCAGCTTATTGTTAAGAGTTCTCTGGAAAATTATCAATCTGAAGTACTTAAACTGACAGCAGGTTGCTCCATAACAGTAACCGGAAAACTGGTTGAATCTCCTGGTAAAGGTCAAAAATTTGAAGTACAGGCAACGGCAATAGAAGTAGTAGGTTGGGTTGAAGATCCTGATACCTATCCAATATCTCCAAAACGCCATACGATGGAATATCTTCGTGATGTTGCACATTTGCGACCTAGAACCAATGTGATCGGCGCAGTGACTCGTGTTCGAAATACTGTCGCACAAGCAATTCATCGTTTCTTTCATGAAAATGGCTTTTATTGGATCCATACACCGATTATTACTGGTAGTGATACAGAAGGGGCTGGAGAGATGTTTCGTGTCTCAACACTTGATATGACAAATCTTCCACATACTGAGTTAGGTGCAATTGATTACAATCAAGATTTCTTTGGCAAGGAAACATTCCTGACGGTATCTGGTCAGTTGAATGTAGAAAGCTACTGCCTTGCAATGTCTAAAGTTTATACTTTTGGACCAACCTTTCGTGCAGAAAATTCTAATACCAGCCGCCATCTTGCTGAATTCTGGATGGTTGAACCTGAAATTGCATTCGCTGATCTCAATGACAATGCTGATCTTTCTGAAGCGTTACTCAAGGCTATCGCAACTGCGGTATTAAATGAAAGAGGTGATGATATGGAGTTTTTCAACCAGCGTGTTGATAAAACCTGCTTATCACGCATAAATAACATTGCAGATTCAACCTTTGAACGTATGAACTATGGCGATGCCGTTAACATTTTGAAAAACTGCAAAAAGAAGTTCGAATTTCCCGTTGAATGGGGTGTTGATCTTCAATCTGAGCACGAGCGCTATTTGGCAGAAGAACATGTGGGTAGACCCGTCATATTAATGAACTATCCAAAGGATATTAAAGCCTTCTATATGCGTATGAATGATGATGAGAAGACTGTAGCTGCTATAGATGTGTTAGCACCGGGTATTGGTGAAATTATTGGTGGTAGCCAACGTGAAGAACGTATAGATGTTCTCACCAGTCGTATCAATGAAATGAATCTCGATATCGAAGACTATAGCTGGTATATGGATTTACGCCGTTATGGCACTGTTCCACATTCTGGATTCGGCCTTGGTTTTGATAGAACTATTTCTTATATCACCGGTGTTTCTAACATAAGGGATGTTATCCCCTTCCCTAGAGCTCCTCGAACCGCTGAATTTTAATTCGGCGGACCTAGCTCACATTTCTTAAGCTTGTTTATTGAACCTAGAATCCTCAGTTGGACGCGTTTGAGTGTGTGTTTTTTAGGCTTAGTGGCGCCGACTAAAAAGCCGTTCATAGTCATTCTATGTAAGGCTTTTGCCGTCAAGTCAATAAGTCTAAAAAACGTGCAATCAAA
>JAAGZM010000862.1 GCA_024206355.1 Gammaproteobacteria bacterium
CTTGCATTGAGATCGTACTTGTCGCCACAGCTTGACGTTGGGTTATCTCTTTATTGGTGATATCCACCATTCTTGCTGCGCCATTTTCATCGAGATGAGTCAAACTGGACATTGTTTTTAAATCCTAAATAATTAGCCAAAGTGGTAATACTGACATTGTAACAAATTTCGACCGTGTAAAAATAATAAACTTTTCCCTATCTCGTACAATTAATGATGTTAAAATAAGTCGATGTAATGTTTTATAAGCATTGATGATGAAAAAACCTGAAGATACTAAAGTAATTATTGGCCTTTCCGGAGGCGTTGATTCTGCTGTGGCAGCTTACCTGCTCCAAGAGCAAGGCTATCAGGTGGAAGCTTTGTTTATGAAAAACTGGGAAGAAGATGACGATAGTGAGTACTGCTCTGCTGCCGTCGATTTGGTAGATGCTAAACAAATTTGCGAAGTTCTTGATATTCCACTTAGAACAGTCAATTTTTCTTATGAATATTGGGATCGCGTTTTTGAGTATTTTCTTCTCGAATATAAAGCAGGAAGAACACCTAATCCTGACATCATCTGTAATAAAGAAATTAAGTTTAAGGCATTTCTAGATTTTGCTTTAGATCTTGGTGCTGATTTCATTGCAACAGGCCACTATGCTCAACGAATAGATGTTAACCCCTCCAAAATGCTTCGTGGTACTGATAATAATAAGGATCAGAGCTATTTTCTTTATACATTAGGGCAAAAGGCACTGAACCATACCCTCTTTCCTCTTGGAAAATATAAAAAACCAGAGATCAGAAAAATAGCCGCCAAATTAGGATTCGATAATTCTGCAAAAAAAGACAGTACTGGAATATGTTTTATTGGAGAAAGAAAGTTCACCGACTTCCTTGAACAATTTATTCCTGCACAACCAGGCGATGTGCTGAGCGATACAGGTAATGTCATTGGCCGACATAATGGCTTGATGTTCCATACATTAGGACAACGTAAAGGTCTTGGTATTGGCGGCTTATCGGAAAGTGCAGATGAACCTTGGTATGTCTATGGCAAAGATTTAGCAAATAATCATCTACTTGTATGTCAGGGCGGCGATAACAAATTATTGATGACCAATCATCTCAAATGTTCACAATTACACTGGATCGATAAACAAAAGCCAGCTGAATATTTTATTGTGACCTGTAAAGTAAGATATCGTCAACCTGATCAACAGTGTTCAGTGACGATTACTAAAACTGGAGCAACAGTCAGCTTCTCTGAAGAACAAAGGGCAGTTACTCCTGGCCAATCTATTGTTTTTTACCAAGATGAAGTTTGTTTAGGTGGTGGAATTATTGATACCACCTGGATGGAGAATTAAATTAAATGGCAAATTTTAGAAACATAACTCTGTCACTGGCTGGAATATTCCAATCTGCACAGCATGTAATTAACCTAGCAACGACAGGTCAAGCTGATGAGAGAGTCATTGAACCACTCATAGAAAGCTTGTTAAAACTGGAGGCTGATAGCTGTGAGGATGTTTATGGCAATATCAGTAACCTTCGTCCGGGTTTAAGATTGATTGAGACGCAACTAAGAACAGGCGCATCAGGAAAGTCAGCAAACCTAGGAAAGTATGTAGCAAGTCTTCTCAATTTAGAGCGTCAATTAAATCGCAATAGTGAAATGCAGTCAGTGATATCTACGCGTATTTCTCAAATTAAAAGACTCACTGAACATTCTCAAATAATGGATGAGTCTATTATCCATAATATTGCAGAACTTTATAAAGAGACTATATCAACTCTGCCCATGCGAATTCAGGTTATTGGCGATCAGAAGATATTACAACAACCACAAATTCAGGATAAAGCACGTTGTAGCCTGTTTTGTGGTTTACGTTATGCAGTTTTGTGGCGTCAAATTGGTGGCAAAAGACGCCAACTTATACTTAACCGTAAACAAATAATACAAACTGCTGAGGATGTTTTACTCGGTCGATAAATGATTAAATTATCTGTGATAAATACCATACTCAGTTAGTTTATTTTACTGTATGATCGAGTCTTTTCCAGACACCTATTTTAAGGGAAGTAACTATGGAATTATCAGCTCTAACTGCGATTTGTCCTGCTGATGGACGCTATGCAGGAAAAACTACTGAATTGCGTAAAATATTTAGCGAATATGGCCTTATTCGTTTTCGTGTAACAGTCGAAGTTCGATGGTTACAACAACTCGCCCAGCAAGATGAAATTAAAGAAGTACCAACGCTTTCTGAATCAGCTAATAAGTTGCTCAATGCAATTATTGATGACTTCAGTGAAGAAGATGCAATGCAAGTTAAAACGATTGAAAGCACGACTAATCATGATGTGAAAGCGGTTGAGTATTTCTTAAAAGAAAAAATTCGTAATAATGCAGAATTATTAGCCATTAATGAATTTATTCACTTTGCCTGTACCTCTGAAGATATTAATAATCTCTCTTATGCTCTGATGTTAGATGAGGCTCGTGAGACCAGTATCCTTAGATGGATGGATAAGGTTTCAGGAGCTATTCGCAGTATGGCTCACCAGTACGCAGATCTGCCTATGCTTTCAAGAACTCATGGACAACCAGCAACGCCGACTACATTGGGTAAAGAAATGGCAAATGTTGTTGCCCGTCTTGAACGTCAACGCAAGCAACTGGCTAGTGTAGAAATTTTAGGTAAAATTAATGGTGCTGTAGGTAACTATAATGCCCATATATCAGCCTACCCTGAGCTTGATTGGCAGGCATTTGCTGAACGTTTTGTGACATCTCTTGGCATCGTTTGGAATCCCTATACTACTCAAATTGAACCCCATGATTATATTGCTGAGTTATTTGATGCCGTTGCTAGATTCAATACTATTCTTTTAGATTTTGATAAAGATATCTGGAGCTATATCTCCATTGGACACTTCAAGCAGAAGACCATTGCAGGTGAGATTGGTTCATCTACAATGCCTCATAAAGTGAATCCAATTGATTTTGAAAACTCGGAAGGTAATCTAGGTATTGCCAACGCATTATTCAATCACCTCAGTGGTAAGTTGCCTGTTTCTCGCTGGCAAAGAGATCTCACCGATTCTACAGCCTTAAGAACGCTTGGAATTGGTGTTGCTCATAGCCTAATTGCATACCAATCAACACTAAAAGGTATCAGTAAAATTGAAGCCAATGAAAAAAGCCTTGCAGCAGATCTTGATGCAAACTGGGAAGTACTGGCTGAACCTATTCAAACTATCATGCGTCGATATGCTATTGAGAAACCTTATGAAAAATTAAAAGAGCTAACACGAGGTAAACGAATTAACTCAGCTGATCTTGCTGTTTTTATTGATACATTGGAACTACCCGATTCTGTTAAGGCAGAAATGAAGCTACTCACACCGGCAACCTATCTAGGTAACGCTGCTAAGCAAGCGGAAAATATCTGAATTTAGGCTCAGTAAACAAAAACAATGATTACTTTTCCAAACAGCATAAATAAACAAGATTTCCTGAAAAGTTATTGGCAAAAACAGCCTCTACTTTTCAGAAATGCAATGGACAATGCTGAACAGCTCATTACTAAACAACAATTATTTGACTTAAGTCTTTCTGATGACATCGAATCCAGATTATTGATGGAGGAAGGACCTGACGAACCCTGGCAAGTGTTTCATGGACCTCAACAAGCAGAGCAACTAGAATTACTGAATGAGAGCCCAAATTGGACGCTATTGGTACAGTCTGTCAATCTTTGGCATCTAGGATGTAAAAAGTTACTCGAAGACTTCCGATTTTTACCAGAATGGCGGCTAGATGACATTATGATCAGCTTCGCCAACGAAAAGGGTACAGTTGGGCCTCATGTCGACCATTATGATGTTTTTTTGCTGCAACTTAGCGGTAGTCGACGCTGGAAAGTTGGTAAACCAGATGCTGAAGTTGAACTCATTGAGCCAGATTCAGATAATCAACAAATCAAAGCTTATCCAACAATTATTGATGAAACACTACAAGTCGGTGACATGCTTTATATACCTCCTAATACAGCACATCATGGAATTGGAATAGAGCCAGGAATGACCCTATCTGTTGGTTTTCGCTCACCTGCTCTCTCTGAAATGATGATGATATTTGCTGAGCAAGTTATGCTATCTAAAAAGGAGAATTATTATATAGATCCTCTCTTTAGTGTTAGAACTTCAACAACCGAGATATCATCAAGTGCAATGAGTAAAGCAGCAAGCTGGTTTTCTAACCTAGAAGATTACGATGCTTTAGTTCGAAAGTCTTTTGGTATATTACAAACTCAACCGAAACAAGAGTTACTACTTTTACCCATTGAAAAAACTGCAAAAGAAGCGATTCTTTCTCAGCAAGCAATAAATCGAGATCCAGCTGCTAGAGTCGCCTGGTATCAAGTCGATGAGCTGACCATCTGGTTATTTATTAATGGTGAATGCTTTGAACGTTCCATTGAAGACAAACAGTGGTTAGAAAAGTACAGTATCATTGATACTTTAACGTTGGAAAATACATCTGCAAACATTCAAATTGATAAATTCTTAGAATTAGTACAGCTATTTATTGATACTGGCCTTTTTGGAGGTGTTGATGTCAGCTGATTACTCAATTCTAAAGGCAAATTGGCCTGATCAAGCTGATAAATTAAAAAAGATCAGAGAATCTGTTTTTGTTATAGAACAAAGTGTTAGTTCAGAAATTGAGTGGGATGGGAGAGATCACCTTTGCCAACACGTCATAGCTTACTCTAATACAGAACAACCAATCGGTACCGGAAGAATATTGCCATCGGGACATATTGGACGGATCGCGGTAAATGTTGCATGGCGAGGTAAAGGTGTTGGAAGCGCAATTCTCAAAGCATTAATTAAATTAGCTACCGATAGTGTCTATCTAAACTCACAAACCCATG
Organism: Gammaproteobacteria bacterium; assembly: GCA_024206355.1. Taxonomy (GTDB): domain Bacteria; phylum Pseudomonadota; class Gammaproteobacteria; order Enterobacterales. Next base: position 4,932 of record JAAGZM010000862.1, read on the forward strand.
CAATTCCATTTTACCAAAAATTTGATTTCGTACCTGAGGGTAAAGTTTTCATGGAAGCAGGCATTCCTCATCAGAAAATGACATTAAAACTAAAAGCTAAGTAGACCTTTTGCGCTCATAGGTTATACTTACCTTTGATAGCAAATAAGCAAGAGAGACTTAATTTAACATATATGAAATACCCAAAAGATTTTTCTGAATTTAAAGTAGGAGAAACGTACCCTACTCTTAAAGCTAAAAATTCCGCGACTAACTCATCAGCTGCTTTAAGCTTAATTTCTCAGGCAAGAAGGACTATTACCTTATTTACACATAACTTTGACCACAGAATACTAGATACACCTGAAATTGCCTCTGCTATAAGTGATTTTATTAAAGTTAGTCCAAACAGCCAATTGAAAACTCTTCTTTGTGATCCTTCTCTAGTTGTCAAACAAGGTCATCGAATTGTCGAGTTATCACGAAAATTTTCTAGTTTTATTTCCATTAGGCAAACCCATGCAGAATATTTATCGACACCTTTCAGTTTTTTAATTATAGATGATACAGCTTTACTGTTCAGACCACATGCAAATGAGTACAATGCAATCGTAAATTATGATTCAAGACTTGAATGCCGCCATTATTTGGAATTTTTTAATGAAGTTTGGCAACAAAGCGAACCTGTTTCAGAAATTAGACAGTTATTCATTTAAAGTTATTAACTTAATAAATGACTTTAAATATTGTCTGTATCTTATTGTTTTTAATGCCAATTAAAGTAAAGCGCTAAACTAACTGATGTTCAACTATCTTACTCAACCCGAAATTAAAAATGAATCTCGTGAGATGCTCAAGCTTGCGCTACCTGCTGTAATTTCACAGGTAGCTCAAATGTCTATGGGAGCTATTGATACCATCATGGCTGGAAATTTAAGTACTAAAGCTTTAGCAGCAATATCGGTGGGGAGTAATATGTTGTTCCCATTATTGGTATTCTCAATGGGCTTATTTATGTCCTTAAATCCTCTGGTTGCTCAAGCTAATGGAGCACAACGATTCAATAAACTTGGAGAATACTTAAGACAAGGCTTATATCTAGCACTCATTGCAACTATTCCAACTATATTAATTGTTAGCCAATTAGAAACGTTAATGATTATGATTGGTGTGCAAGAATCTATTATTCCTGTTGTGGTTAATTACCTGAAAGCTCTCACATGGGGTATTTTACCCCTGTACTTATTTTTAGTATTACGGTCAGTAAATGAAGGTTTATTTTCAACTAAAGCAATTATGTTCATCACCATTTCTGCTATACCTTTTAATGTATTTTTTAATTATGTCCTCATGTATGGGTACTTTGGATTTCCTGAGTTAGGTGCAGTTGGTCTTGGTTATGCTACATCAATCGTCTGGAGCTTATTATTTATAGTATTATTACTCTATACCCTCCTTACTAAAAAATATGCTCATTTAACCTTTTTTACACACTTTCATAAACCTGACTTGAAGGTTTTTAAAGAAATATTACAGATCGGTATTCCTCTTTCGTTAACGATTGGCTTAGAGGTACTCATGTTTGGTGCCGTGGGGTTGTTTATCGGACGGTATAGCGTCGAAATCATTGCTGCTCATCAGATTGCTACTAACTTTTCCGGTTTAGTATTTATGGTTCCTTTAGGGCTATCTATTGCTGTAACGGCTCGCGTAGGACATGCCGCAGGCCGAAAATCACCTCACGATATTAAGCGTGCGGCTTATTTGGGGCTGCTTTTTGCCATCATATTTATGCTGATTGCCATGCTGGTGACAATTTCTATTCCAACAAGGTTGGTAAATATTTATTCCAGTGAATTAAATGTAGTTAATATTGCTGTTAAATTATTTTATATGGCAGCATTATTTATGCTTTGCGATGGAATACAGGTCGCAGCTTCTGGAGCTCTAAGAGGAATGAAAGA
>JAAGZM010000131.1 GCA_024206355.1 Gammaproteobacteria bacterium
ATCTGAAACAGTAAAGGTAAATCCTAGTAGAAATATCTTGTACTTTTATACATGTTTATCTATTTTCTATGAAGTAGTTATTTGTAGCGAATAATAATGTCAAGATCTTGAGTAATAGAAGTTGTATCGATTGCTCCTGTTGTCATAGTAAAAATTCCATGACGTCGACCACGAGGATCAATTACGAACAAACTGCCACTGTGTGACATCGAGTAATTGTTGACTGATTCTTTATCTGCAAGATCCTCAACAGGAACTTTGATAAACATTGCACCAAGGTTCATAGCTAGTTTTGTAAGCTGTTTAAGATCCCCTGTTATTCCAATAAAATCCTGGTGGAAAAATGGTACGTAGTCTGCAAGTTGTTCGATTGAATCTCTTTCTGGATCGATACTCACAAAAACAAACTGAAGTTGCTTAAGGATTTCTGGAGGTAAAGTATTAGCTACCTGAGTTAGAGCTGTCATGGTTGTTGGACAAATATCAGGACAGGAAGTATAGCCAAAAAACATCAGAGACCATTTGCCTTGAAGCTGTAATTTCTTAAATGAATTATTGTTGTGATCTGTTAACTCAAACTCAGGTAAAGGCTTTGCATTTGGATAAATAATAACCGAAGAGAAGGCTGGAGGTTTTGGTTGAAAAACATTATAAATTACACCCCAAAGAATCAGGGCAGAGGCAAGAAGTAAAGCAATGGTTTTCATTATTGTTGAGCCTGTTTTATTTGTTATCAATTAAATATGTTTGGATAATTTTAAAACGCTTATCTTCTTGCTCTGAAAATGATTCTAATGAATGTTGTTTTGTTAGCATTAAAGATTTTTCTTTTGCTTTAGTCGCATCCTTATTACGAATATCAGTTTCAATTTCATCCAGCCATTCTAAAATTGATAATGATTTGATTTTTTCAGCAACAACAAGAGGTGCCATTTCCAGAGCTTCAGGAAGAGCAGTTTGCTCTGCTTCAAGAAATATTTCGTCATCAAAAGACTCTTCAGATTTTTGTTTTTGCGCAGAAGGGGCTGATGCAGTTTGCATTCTTGTTGGGGCTATTTGCGCAACATCCGCCACAGCTTTCGCACGTTTCTTATAGGCTTGATGATCTGCCTTTTGCTCGGTTCTTTGTTGAGTAAGTAAGACTTCCTTTTCTCTTAATTGTGCTTTATCTGATTCCACAGATGTACTATCGAAAAGCATTTCTTCCATTTGAGGCTCTTGTGACATTAATGGTGTAGGTGAGTTAACGGTAATTACCTCCCAAGGTTGAAGAGATGTTACTACCGAAACAGTAATGACAGCTGCGGCTGCAATGGAAACAGGTGTATGCCATTTTCGTGATGAAAACTTACCTTTTACTACATTACTACTTTTCTTATCAGGAGTAACAGCATCCTTTGCAGCCTGTAAGATAATTTGATCAGTCAATTTAGAAGGTAGCTCATCACTGGCAGATTTATATTCTAACTCCAGATCATCTTGATTACTCATTGTGATCCTCCCAGTTTTATTCTTAACTGTTTAATTGCATAACGTACGCGGCTTTTGGCCGTTTCCTGATTTGTTCCCGTTATCTGTGCAATATCCGAACTGTTTAAGCCAGCTTCATATCTCAGCAAAAATGCCTGCCTTTGCTCGAAGGGTAAGGCTTCAACATATGAGAGTATATGTATATTTTTTCTCTCTCTATCAATTTTTTCATCAAGAGCCGACGCCTCAGTTATATCTATATGTTCTTCAAGTAGTTCAACAATCTCAGCTTTCCCGGTTTTTCTAAACTCATCAATGACTAAATTTCGAGCAATAGTATAAAGCCAAGTTTGAAAACGTGCAGAGCTTTGATAACTCTCTCTAGCGTTTATGACCTTAAGCCAAACTTCCTGAAACAATTCATCGGCTCTCGCCTTGTTAAGCCCCTGCCTCAGTAGAAATCTAAACAAAGGCCCCTTATGCATGCCATATAATGCTGTAAAGGCATCGGCATTACCTGCGGCATAGTCTAACATCAATAATTCGCTAGTTTGTGTATTAAAAGGGGCATCCATTCCCCTAGTATAACCTTATTCTGCGTTAGTACGCATTGTTGTTGACGCAGAAGATTGACTCAGCATTTCAGCAAGAGATACCAGTTGGATAAATTCACCTCTCAGTCCTCTTAAATCTTTACCTTTAGAACTTTGTGCCAGTTGTGTGATTTGTTTATAGCCAAAGTCATTCAGATATTTACCACCTTTTAATTGTTGAGCAAAACCGGCAACCGATGCTGCAAATTTTATGCTATCTGTAGGGTGCTCAATCTTACTAAGAAGCTGCTTCTTATCTAAAACACTCTTGATCAACTTACTTTTAGATTCATCAGGATTTTTATATCGAAGTTTAAGAAACCCAAGTTCATTACTATTAGTATTAGCTGTTGAATTATCTTGAGTAGAATATCTTAAAGGATCAACGGATAAACTATGACTGTCCGTAAAACGAACTTCATATAAGGCAGTAACGGTATGACCAGCACCAATTTCACCAGCATCTACCTTATCATTATTAAAGTCTTCCCGAGCAAGTACACGATTTTCATAACCAATTAACCGATATTCACTAACCACCTGAGGATTAAACTCAAGTTGAATCTTCACATCACCAGCAACCGTAAGCAGGGAAGAATTCATCTCATCTACCAAAACTTTTCGCGCTTCAAGCAAAGTATCGATATAGTTATATTGACCGTTTCCGTGATCGGCTAATTGCTCCATCAAATGATCATTATAATTACCCGAACCAAAACCCAGAGTAGAAAGAGCAATGCCAGACTTACGTTTCTCCTCAACCAAATCAATCAAAGATTCAAAATTAGTAGTACCAACATTAAAGTCCCCATCGGTCGCTAGTAAGATACGATTAATACCATCCTTAATAAAAGATTGTTC
>JAAGZM010000863.1 GCA_024206355.1 Gammaproteobacteria bacterium
ACTAAGGCCGTCGCCACCTATTTTACCTTTGGTCTAAACTGGGTTTTTGGTGACAACAACTTAGAAGATACACTTTCAATTGATGTTTCAGCAAATGTGACACAACTTCAAGATATTACTCGAGTGCGTATTAACGCGGTAGCAAAACGCATGAACAGTAAAGGTGAAGTGGTAGAATCAGAAATGATTGTTGAGCCGCAATATTACAACTCAATTTTCGAGCAAATAGATAAATCCGTTTTCCTAGAACAAAACTTAGACTAACCAATCAAAAACACAGCCTGCAAGCGCTGCGCTCATGAGGCTAGGTAAAGGAATGAAAGGGTTGCTAAGAAAATAAGAACAGCATTTATTTTCATTTTAACCTCGGTTGAGAGTGAGATAGGCAACTATCCTAGAGCGCTAGTTTATTTACTCACGGCATTTCTCATTAAATTTAGTTCCCGCTCTGAGCCTTATATCGCTCATAGATATTCTCACTGATCAATAGCTCTACAAGATCTGAATCAAGCTCGCCATCCTTGACCATAAACCCCAGAATTTTATTGACCTGTTCCATAGTCATCGCTTTTTTGTATGGTCGATCAGCGGCGGTAAGAGCTTCGACGATATCCGTAACCGCCATCAGTTTACCTTCAAAAGGGATCTCGTCTCCCTTGAGGCCCAAAGGATATCCCTTGCCGTTAATGAATTCGTGGTGGGTCCCTGCAAACAGAGGAACTTCTTTCAGGCATTTTGTGAATGGAATTTTTTCCAACATGCGAAGAGTTATAATGGCGTGGTCTTGCATTTTTTTCCGCTCTTCTTCTGTAATGCTACCTTTGCGGATGGACAAATTCTGTAATTCATTTTCTGTTAGATAATTTTGAGATTTTCCTTCTTCATCCTTAAACGTCATTTTTTGGATAGCGTTGAGTCGTTTAATCTTTTCGTCGTCCATAAATTCGCCAGGTTGGTTGCTTGAGCGAATAAACTCTCTGATCTCATTTAGCTCCTCAATCTTGCAGTCGATGTCCTCATCCACTTTTTGGATTTCTTCTTTTGAAGCGTTCTGAGCCATTTTTTCAAGTTTCAATTTATAACGGTTTATTTGCATTTCTTTCTCTACACTCAATAAACGCAAATCGACTACATGAACCCGGTCCCAAATGGCTTCCAGTTTGGTACCTTTTTCGATGATTTCCACGGGGGTGGTTACTTTTCCAATATCATGCATCCAAGACGCAATTCGAAGTTGGCGCATCTGTTTTTCATCAAAATAGTCGTCCTTAAATCGCCCTTCTTTCTGATCGTTTATGGTCTGCGCCATAAAAATGGTCAGTTCTGCCATACGGCGAATATGCCCTCCGGTAACGGGAGATTTTTCGTCGATGGCCGTCGCCATAATATGGACAAAAGCTTCAAACAGGTTGTCCATTTCGTTAATGAGTCGCACATTCTCAACGGCCATCGCGGCCTGTGACGCAATAGACTCTGCAAAGTTTTGAGCCTCGTCGCTAAACGAGATAATCTCGTTCTCCCCCGGGCCTTTCGCGTTCAAGAGCTGTAACACCCCTAAAATATCGCCGTCATGGTCTTTCACGGGGACAACAAGCATGGACTTAGAGCGATACCCTACCGAAATATCAAATTTTTTGGGGCCGGTAAAGTCAAATAGATCAGACTTGTAAACATCTGGGATATTGATGGTGATTTTGCCCAGCGCGACAAATCCAGCGACATTTGATTTATCCAATTGAATGGGAGGGTAAGGAATGGTTTTCTCATACTTGCTGCCCAAAAAAATATTCAGTTTTTCGTTTTGCATGACTTTGAAGTGGAGAGCGTTTCCTTCCAGTAAATATAAAGTCCCCGCTTCGGCCTTGGTGATCCCCCTAGCATGAGTTAAAATAACATCTAACAGAGTTTGGTAGTCTTTTTCGGCGGAAAGAGCGGTTCCTATCTCTGTCAACCGATTCACAACGCTTTCCAACTCACCACGATAAACTTCTTGCTGATCGTGTAGCCTTTTGTTCGCCAAGGCTGCATTGACTCTTGCTTTAAGAAGGTTGGAATCAAAGGGCTTAACCAAGAAGTCAAGCGCTCCTTGTTTAATGCATCGAGTAATATCCTCAATTTCATCCATGGCGGATATCATGATGACTGGAATATGGCAAAGTTTATCGTCGGATTTTAGATGCTCTAAGACTTGAAAACCGTCCATTTCAGGCATCAAGATATCCAACAAAACAAGATCTGGCTCCTGCTCTTTAATCATTTCTAGCGCCAACAATCCGTTTTCAGCAGAAATAGTGTCATGTCCTAGAATATGAATGTGATTTTCAAGAACGAGTCGATTGACTTCCAAGTCATCCACAATAAAAATCAATTGTTTGTTTGGCATAAACTATTCTTTCCGTATGGATAATATTAAGCCACTTTCGAGGGGCTTTTTCGATTTCGCGAACAAATAAGATTTTGTTGTTATTTATTGTACACTCTCTGTTAATCAATTGTATATATTCTGTACAAATATTTTAAAACTGTGCCTTGCAAATAACCGAACGTAACCTAAGATCTGGTTAAGCGACCATTAAATTAAACTCATTTTCTGAGACATTAAAGGTGGGTTTATTTGCCTTAAGGCTATATGCCACCAGTCCTCCAATCAGATTTATCATAAAACCATTAATGCTTCCTATGACGTGAATGTTCAATTTGAGTTATGTTTTTCAGCTGATCATTGATGGTTTCAATAATAAATCGTCTTGATAGCATTTCTTTATCCCACGCACTGATCAATTTAGCTTTCATATTTTTTCGAACATTTTTGACATATTCAGTACATTCTTCATGTGATAATAAGTGTATTAGCTGCAAATTAGTGGAATATTAGGAATTTCGGCAGCATTTTCTGTGGTATATGTAATAAAATAATACTTATTGATTAAATGTACAGTTTTTTATACTGATTTAGTATTAAGGATTTTTATTATGTTATTTGAAGGCTCTCTAACTACCGATTGTCCACTTAGACAGAAGATTCGCGATTTTTATCGTATCGATGAAAATCAGGCCG
>JAAGZM010000132.1 GCA_024206355.1 Gammaproteobacteria bacterium
CAAGTATGGTTTGTTGAACGGAGAAACCAAACGAATGCGTGTATTGTCTTTAGAAGAGTTTTTACCAAAAGAGCTTGAGTATTACTTGAATGAAGCCGTTACTAAAAACAGCTAACAAGCGCAGGCAGACGGACATTTTTTCCGCTCGTTCCTCGCTCCAAAAATGCCGCTGCTGCGAGCGATAGGCGTGGCCGCTTCGCGACCACGCCGTTCGGCTTCATAGCTTAGGAGAATCCATGTATCAAAGTGACCAACTAATTTACATCCAGATGCAAAAAACAGGGTGTACCCATATTGCTTCATTGCTGAATAGTTTGTTTGATGGTAAACAAATTGGAAGACATAATGCTGCTACGCTGGAACAAATAACAAATATAAAACACTTTATTTCGTCAATTCGTAATCCTTGGGATTGGTATCTCTCTCTTTGGACATATGGTGTTCAAGGCAATGGAGCCCTTATGAATCGGCTTACAAAAAAGAATCTTCTCTCTTCTATTAAAAAAACAATAATAGATCCAAAAAAAAACTATCCTAGTCTACTTCACGAATTATCAAAAAACCCTGCTTTATGGCGTGATGTGTATAATAACAGCAACGATGTAGAATCATTTCGCAAGTGGCTAAAGCTAATACACAATCCTAGTAATAGCCATTTATTAGGTGAAGGATATGGAAGCACAGAA
>JAAGZM010000864.1 GCA_024206355.1 Gammaproteobacteria bacterium
CACGAGCTGTGCGCCGAAACGCCTAAATCAAAAGCATGATTGGTTGATGTTGGACTAATGTTGTCAAAATCACCAAAAATGTTTTCAAAAGAGGCGGTATTTTTAAAAATCATGGTGTTGCCTAATTTATCACCTGCTACAGCAGTGCAATTTAGCACTTCTGAGGTAGGCGCCGCATTATAGCCGCAATAAAAGCCCACTCCTGAATTGTTGACATTCTTAGCAATGCAGGTAATAGCAGTTTCATTATTGCCTGTAAGACTATAGCAATAAGCACCATATGACCCACCGCCAACAGTTGACATTAGATTTTGAAAAATTACTCCGTTAGCTGCTGTGTTGCGAACTATTGGCTGTGCAGCTGCTGGTGATGTTGATTTATAAAAAGATATGCCCTTTACTTCTGTGTAGTCTGAATTGTTAATAAACGAGCTCCATGCTGGAACAACCACAAAAAATCCACTGTCGTGATCTATCCCGTTGTGACCTTCATCGTCTGCCACAGCAATAATTATTTTTCTTGTAGCATCTGTAGTGCGTGAGTCTACGCTAGAATTGGCTTCAACTAAACCCGTAGGCCAATCGTTGTAACATTCTGCAACCCATTGTTGATCCACTGCAACTAAATCAGCTGGGATTGATGCCTCCCACGCTGTCAATGTTTCAAAATAAATATCATCATACACTGCCTTTTCTGGTGCTGACATGGTTGCCCAGCCCGCTGCTGTTCTAATAGCTCGTTTTACTATAGTGGC
>JAAGZM010000133.1 GCA_024206355.1 Gammaproteobacteria bacterium
CCTTTTTGATAATTGTAAGTATCTGGATAAAACCAGCCTTCTGGGTGAGACTGTTCTAGTTTTAGCTCATCAAGGATTTGTTGATTTTTAAAGCCTGCCAGATCTTGTCTTAACTTAGGCTCTTTCTGTAATGCAGATAAGTACTCATTAAACGTCCATCCTTCAATGAAGCGGACTTGGTAAATTTTAACCTTACCACTAATAAACTTTTCAAAAATATCGAAGTGAGAAAGTTGACTAGCTAAATGATACTCTCCGCGCTTTAATCTAGTTAGTCTTGGATATATTTTACCTGCAAGTCGAGGATAAAATGTAGAGCGAATAATTCCCTGATTATATAATCGTCGAGTTACTGAAGCTAATGTATCTCCTTCCACTATCTCAATATCGATACCTGCTTCTGGAAGCTCGGCCCAACTATTCATAAAGCCTTTAAAATCCATCCATAACCAACCAACTGCTAGTGAGCCTAGCAATATCAAGGTACCAATAATTTTATAAATGCTTTGTTTCATGCAAGTCCAGTTTATCTAGTTCATTCTCTAGCAGCTTGATTATTGGATGGTTATCGTACTGCTGATTGTTTAATAGATTTATTCGCCAAATACTTATTACCGAATTTGTGATAAAAAGCGCATCCGCAGTTAATAAATCCTGAACAGAAATTGACGATACTAATAATGGTATCTGCAGTCTTTTAGCGATATCGATAATAGCTTTTCTAATAATACCGTTTACACCTACAAAAGCTAGATTAGGTGTAAAAAGTTGTTGATCTTTTATCAAAAAAAGATTGCTCATTGTACCTTCAATGACATTTCCATCAGGATCTAGCATTAACCCTTCCTGATATTGGTCATCATGCCACTCATTTCTCGCTAAAACTTGTTCTAAGCGATTGCAGTGTTTAATACCTGCAAGGCTAGGATTAGGGTGGATGGGCTGTTGGCATATCCGACAATTGATACCACTTTGTTTGTATTGCTCAATGTGAGTAGGCCAGTCATTAACAGAAATCCAAATCACAGGCTCTGCTTTGTTACACAAATAACCGCGTTCACCTGAACTTCTGCTGATCGTTATCCTAGCAATACCTGTTTCAATATTTATTATTGCTGAAAAGAACTGAGATTGTATATTTTCTATGGAAAAATTATCAATATTCAAGCGCTGACAATCATTTGCAAGGCGGTTAAGGTGTTGTTGAAATAAACAAGGCTTCCCGTTGCTAATCGCGATGGTTGTAAAAACACCATCGCCGTAAAGTAGAGAACGGTCGGTTATAATATCAGAGCTGATTAATTCACCATTACGAAGCATCATTAGCTAAAGCGCTTTAGTACCAAACTGCCATTTGTTCCACCAAACCCAAAGGAATTGCAAAGCGCATAGTCCATCGACATTTCTTTAGCTGTGTGAGCAACATAGTCAAGATCGCAACCTTCTCCAGGATTATCAAGATTGATTGTTGGTGGAGCAACTTGATCTTGCAGAGCGAGGGCCGTCACAATTGTTTCAAATGAGCCTGAGGCACCGAGTAAGTGGCCCGTCATTGATTTTGTTGATGAAACAGAAAGTTGTCTAGCATGATCACCAAAGATACTTTTTATTGCACTGGTTTCTGCTACGTCTCCTGCATTTGTAGATGTCCCGTGAGCATTAATGTAGGCAATTTTATTGGTATCAAGCTGAGCATCATTGAGTGCATTTCGCATTGCTAATGCTGCACCTGCACCATCGGCAGGAGGCGACGTCATGTGGTAAGCGTCACTACTCATGCCAAAACCAATAATTTCAGCGATGATGTTCGCACCACGTTTGTTAGCATGCTCTAATGACTCAACTACGGCTATACCTGCTCCATCTGAGAGTACAAAGCCATCACGGTCTTTATCCCAAGGACGAGACGCCGTTTCTGGAGAATCATTTCTAGTCGACAAAGCTTTTGCCGAAGAGAAGCCTGCAATGCTAAGAGGTGTTGTAGCCATCTCTGAACCACCTGCAACGACCACATCAGCATCACCATAGGCAACCATTCGCGCAGCCTGACCGATGCAATGTAGACCGGTTGTACAGGCAGTAACTATAGCAAGGTTAGGTCCCGTCAAGTTAAATTTCATTGAAACTTGTCCAGCAATCATATTGATAATTGAGCCGGGAGTGAAAAAAGGAGATATTCGGCGCGGCCCCTTATCAAGTAATATAGAATGATATTTCTCAATGGTCGTTAAACCACCTATTCCTGCTCCTATAATCGTACCTATTCGGTGACAGTTATCAGCCGTTATCTCAAGACCTGAGTTTTCAATCGCTAAAGATGATGCAGCAATACCATATTGGATAAACAAATCGAGTTTTCGAGCATCTTTAGCTGAGATGAAGTCTTCGATATTAAAGTTTTTAATAGAACCGCAAATTTTTGTTGAATAATTGGTTGTATCGAAGGCATTAATTAAGCCGATACCACTGACACCATTTTTCAGATTAGACCATATACCGGGAATATCATTACCGACAGGGCTTAAGGCACCTGCCCCAGTTATTACAACTCGGCTACTATCATCTTTCATAAAGTCTCCATTTGCTCAAATCTAATATATAAAAATTTAAACTCAAATTTTAGACACAAAAAAACGGTGCCTAATACCATGTATTCAACACCGCTCTACAAAAATAACTGAAACTGATATTGTTTCAGTAGCACCTAATAGTTTTTTAAGTATTAGAAATCGCTGCAGTTAGCATTGACGTAATCAATAGCCGTTTGTACTGTGCTGATTTTTTCTGCTTCTTCATCAGGAATTTCTGCATCAAATTCTTCTTCAAGAGCCATTACCAATTCTACTGTATCCAGTGAATCTGCGCCCAGATCATCGACGAATGAAGACTCATTATTCACTTCATCTTCACTAACACCTAACTGCTCTACAACAATCTTCCTTACACGCTCTTCAATAGTACTCATGACTAATTTTATCCTCCGATAGATAATTGCATACAAGTGTTTTTACTTGCGGTTTTATATTGCGCCGCTAGTGTATTGATTTTTCACCAAGTTGCAAGCAAGAAATGTAATTACTTTCACTGGTTAGACCAGAAAAAAACACTACTACATGCTGTAAACTATCAGCGCAAAGATGATACTAGCATGAAATTGCAACTAAAGTTATAGCTGAATTCCATAAATTTTTAATAATTGTAACTACATGCAACTAATATAGTTACCTTAGACCATGTGCATGCCGCCATTCACATTGAGTGTCTCACCAGTGATATAACTAGCACCTTCAGATGCAAGAAATACAACAGCCTCAGCGATGTCATTGGGATCGCCAAGTCGTGCCGCTGGAATTTGACTAGCTAATGCTTTTATTTGCTCCTCTGGTAGAGCTTTAGTCATATCTGTAGCAATAAAACCTGGAGCAACAACGTTGACGGTAATTCCTCTAACTGCTATCTCACGACCAAGTGACTTACTAAATCCAATTAAACCTGCTTTAGCTGCAGCATAATTGGATTGACCTGCATTTCCCATAGTTCCAACAACAGAGCCAATGGTGATAATTCGTCCCCAACGCTTTTTAATCATGCCGCGCATAACTGCTTTCGAAAGTCTAAAAACAGATGTTAAATTAGTCTGAAGGATATCTGACCACTCATCCTCCTTCATTCTCATCAACAAATTATCACGGGTAATACCTGCATTATTGATAAGTATGTCAGGTGTATTGCCATATTGCTCTCTAATTGCAGCAATCACAGTACTTATTGAGTCAGGTTCAGTTACATTTAAAGCCATGCCAGTACCTTTGTTTCCTGATGCATGTAAATATTCTGAAATTGCATTAGCGCCATTTACACTGGTCGCAGTACCTATTACGATTGCACCTTTTGCAGCTAGATGCTCTGCAATAGCACGCCCTATTCCACGACTCGCACCAGTAATTAGTGCAACTTTATCATTAATACTCATTTTATTTCAAAGCCTCCATAGACTTGTCAAAACCTGTTTGATCACAACTAACTAGGGCTGTGATAGAACGATCGATTCTTTTGCATAACCCTGCGAGTACTTTACCAGGGCCACATTCTAGGATAGTAGTAACACTTTGCTCTTGCAGCGATTGAACTGTTTCAGTCCATCTTACTGGGTTATAAAGTTGTCTTTGCAATGCATCAGTGATTTTGTCAGAACGCGTTTCTATCATTACATCAACATTGTTAATGACAGGTATAGAAGGCTCGGAAAATGTGATATCACTCATTACTTCAGCAAGCTTGTCTGCCGCCGGCTTCATCAGTGCACAGTGAGAAGGTACGCTAACCGGTAATGGCAGTGCTCTTTTAGCTCCTGCAGCCTTACAGCTTTCAATTACTCTCGCCACAGCGTCTTTATGGCCCGCTATTACTAATTGACCAGGAGAGTTGTAGTTTACTGGTGAAACCACCTGCTCTTGTGCTGCTTCTCTACAAGATTGTTCAACCAACTCATTATCAAGGCCTAAAATTGCTGCCATAGCTCCTGTTCCTGCTGGAACAGCTTGCATCATAAATTCACCACGTTGTTTAACGAGCTTTAATGCATCGTCAAATGGTATAACATCTGCACAGACGAGTGCTGAATATTCTCCGAGGCTATGCCCAGCTAATATCGCCGGTATTATTTGAGTCTCATTTAACCAATGTCTATACAGAGCAACACTCGTTGCTAATAGTGCTGGTTGGGTGTTATCCGTTCGGTTTAAATCTTCAGCAGGACCTTCAAGAATTAATTGGCCAAGATCCATTGATAAAACAGCGGATGCTTCTTCGAAAGTATTTCTGATCGATTGATGATTTTCATAAAGGTCAGCAATCATACCTACCGATTGAGAGCCTTGACCAGGGAATACAAATGCTAAGTTAGTCATAATTTCTCTTTTATATCAAATTGTTACGTTTATTATTTAATGTTATTTATTAATATCTAATTAGAGCTGAACCCCAAGTAAAACCACCTCCAAAAGCCTCGAGCAACATCATTTGTCCTCTTTTTATGCGTCCATCACGTACAGCAATATCAAGTGCTAGAGGAACAGAAGCGCTTGAGGTATTACCGTGTTTATTGACGGTGACTACCACTTGCTCCATCGACATATTTAATTTCTTGGCTGTTGCTTGAATAATTCTGATATTAGCTTGATGGGGAATTAACCAGTCTATATCACGACGTCGTATGCCATTGGTCTCTAATGTTTCATCAACTATGCGACTTAGTGTTCTTACAGCTACTTTAAATACTTCATTACCTTTCATTGTGATATAAGGTGCAATATGTTCTTTTTGATTATGAATTGGATTGCTACAAGTCAGTAAATCTGCATGTTTACCATTAGAATGAATATGTGTTGAGATAACGCCCTGGTCTTCACTTGCACCAAGTACAATAGCGCCTGCACCATCAGCAAATAGCACACAAGAGTTTCTATCTGTCCAATCAGTTATTCTTGATAGTACTTCTGAACCAACAACCAAGACCTTTTTATACATGCCGCTTCGAATATATTGATCTGCGACACTCAGTGCATAGATAAAACCGGAACAAGCTGCAGTAACATCAAAGGCTGCTATAGCATCAATACCCAGTCGTTTTTGTAACATACAGGCGGTACTAGGAAAGGTTCTATCAGGTGTAGCTGTACCAACAACAATCAAATCGATATCATGAACGTCAAGTTCGGCTGCTTCGATTGCTTTGCGCGCTGCTATTTCACCCATAGATGATGCAGTTTCGTCTTCTGCTGCTATGTGGCGTTCTTCAATTCCGGTTCTTTCAATAACCCACTCATGAGATGTTTGGACCATTTTCTCTAGATCATGGTTAGTTAGAACCTTTTCCGGTAAATAGCTACCTGTTCCTAGTATTTTACTATAAGTCATAAGAGTTTATACTGCCTTAATTGTTCTTCTAGTTGATCTTTTATTTTTATTGGCACGTTGTTTTCTACTTCCCTAATAGCCTCTTCAATTGCCGCTAATGTAGCTTGTTGATTAGCAGCACCATGACTCTTGATAACAATTCCTTGTAATCCAATAAAACTTGCCCCGTTGTATTGATCGGGATTTATTCTCCGTCCGAATGCTTGTAGCACAGGCATTACTATAGCGGATAAAAGCTTCGTCAGAAAATTTCTTTCAAATTCTTTTCGCAATCGACTAATTAATAATCTAGCAACACCTTCACTTCCCTTCAATAAAACGTTACCAACAAATCCATCGCAGACAATGATATCGGCTACGCCCCGATAAACATCATTCCCTTCAACATAGCCAATATAATTTAGGTAAGCTGATTGCTCAAGTAATTCAGCAGTCTCTTTTGTTTGTTCATTTCCTTTTATCGCTTCAGAGCCAATATTAAGCAATCCAACTTTTGGTTTAGCCTTATGTTCTAGTGCTGAAACCATTGCCGATCCCATTAGAGCAAATTCATACAATTGCTTCGCTGAACAATCAACATTTGCTCCCAGATCAATAAGCCGAGTATTACCTTGTTCTGTTGGTAAAGTGGATGTTATTGCTGGTCTAGATACACCAGTGATCATTTTAAGAATATAACGGGAAAGCACCATCAAAGCGCCTGTATTACCGGCACTGACACAAGCCTGTGCTTCGCCTTCAGCAACTGAAGTTAATGCAACTGACATTGAGGAATCTTTCTTTTTACGCAAAGCAGTTGATGGCTTTTCAGACATATCAACTATCTGGGATGCAGCTTTAATTTTTATACGGTCACTAAAGCGTCCATCTAGTCTAACAAGCTCAGGTTCGATACGGTCAGGAAGTCCGACCAGTATTAATGAAAGGTATGGGTATTTTGCGAGAGCTTTGCAGGCAGAAGGGATCATTACAGAGGGGCCTAAATCTCCCCCCATGCAATCAATAGCAATAGTTATTGCTGTCATGCAGTATTAGATGACTTTCTTGCCTTTGTAATATCCATCAGCAGTCACATTGTGACGAAGATGAAGTTCACCTGTCACTGGATCTTCTGACAGTGCAGGTGCAGTCAATGCATCGTGTGAACGGCGCATATCGCGACGTGAACGTGATTTTTTACTTTTTTGTACAGCCATAACAGACTCCTAACTATCTTTTTGCTTTGTGGTTTTCAATGATTCCAACTTAGCAAAAGGTGATGATTTTTTCTCTTCCTGTCGCTCTTTTTCAAGATTGCCTGCGGAAAAATTGTCTCTGTTAGCACAATCTTTCATATCAATTTCAATGTGACTTATTGCCACAGGCAATGACAGAATGAGTTCATTTGTAACTAATTCTTCTAACGCCAGAGAGTTATCTTCAATAACTATCGGCTCAAATTCTTGTTGCAGACGTTCAGCCTGCTCTTCAGATATTACCGGAAATAGTCTGAAATTAATATCAAGAGGCATTTGTAAGTTTTCCAAACACACTTGACATTGTACACTAACAAAACCACTTATATGCCCTTCAAGCATAAAGCGTTTATATTCGTTTCTACTACCTGTTAAGTCTAGAGTGATATCGCTTTTATCAGCAATAACGCCCTGCAACCGACCTTCGGGCAATAGGCTTATATTCGTTACCAGCTGTTCGCCGGTTCTGGCAAAACGAAATGGATCAATTAACACTGAAATACCCAGTATCTGTTTAGGCGCGAATAATAACTACATTAAACGCTTCAGTCAAAGAAATAGAGCGATTTATCACTAAAATGTAGATATTTTAATAATATTTGATAAGAAAATTAAAATAACGAGAAAATTACGACTTTTTCAGTTACTTACTCATATCAGACCAAGTATTAAGTTTATTTTTTTCATAGAAATAAAAGGCAAAAATAATAACCACGAATACACCTACTGGACCAGTGATTAAATAAATAGCAGCTATAAAAAATAAAACAAGAAACAAAGCGCCAAGAAAAGTATTTCTTTCCTGAGCACGTTCCTTTTTAATTATTTCTTGAAATTGTTTTTTAGCTTTACTATAAATATTTTGACTTTGCATTGATTGCCATTTCGCTAATGAACCGTAACAGTCAGCAATCAAAGCTTTATCAGATGCTTCAACTTTTACAAGATTGAGAGAAATGTATCCCTTATTCGTATGCACCTTGATATTCTTATCGATGATCCTAAATCCAGGTGCAGATACTTCAAGACGAATGATTGCGCCGAGATAAATCTTCTCTAAAGGCAATTCATAGATACCTTTAGTTGGCTCTATAGTCTTATCAACAAGTATCTTTGGTTGAGAGCCCAAGCCTTTGCCTGCTGCATTAACCCGAACTCTAAAGCAGGCCTTGTTCGCTTCTGGGAAGCCGTTTATCAGCAGTCTCGGCATCTTATAAAGTAACAATAATTAATCGAAAGGTGTTCATATTTATCTCTTGATGTAGAAAATGGTATATACCCATTATACCTCTTGAAGTAGAATGGAGATAGTTCGATTCAACTAATAATGTGTAACTTAAATTTGATTATGAGGATTATCAATTAAATGGCAATTAGTATCCTAGATATGTTTAGCATTGGTATAGGCCCTTCAAGTTCACATACAGTAGGCCCTATGCGTGCTGGATTACGATTTTTAGAATCACTTCGCAGTGCATTTGAAATTACTCTCATTGATAGTGTTAAAGTCGAGTTATTTGGTTCTTTAGGCTATACCGGTAAAGGTCACTGCAGTGATAAAGCTGTTATTCTAGGACTACTGGGAGAGCAGCCTGAAGAAGTTAAACCTGATACAGTTGCCGATAAATTGCAAGCAATTGAACTCTCCGGGCAACTACTCCTTGACAAAACACATATCATTAATTTTACAGCTGCCTCTCATATCATATTCCATCGCCGAAAATCACTACCCAAGCACCCTAATGGGATGCAATTTTCTGCTTATGACTCAGATGGTGATTTACTTTTTAGTAAAATTTACTATTCTGTTGGAGGCGGTTTTATTGTTAATGATGATGTAGATGATGAATCTCCTGTTATCAGTGATACTCGTTGTCTACCCTACCCCTTCAGTACGGGTGATGAGTTACTAAATCTGTGTAAAAGTAATGGTCTTAGTATAAGTGCGCTGATGCTTGCAAATGAATCAGCTTGGCGACTTAAGAGTGAAACCAAGCAACATTTGTTGAATATTTGGCAAACAATGAAGGACTGCATCCATCATGGATGCCATACAGAGGGAATATTACCCGGAGGTTTGAAAGTAAAACGCCGAGCAGCACATTTATATCGACGACTTAAAGCAGACGATCAAAGCAACTCTGATCCATTAAAAGTAATGGACTGGGTTAATCTCTATGCACTTGCAGTTAATGAAGAAAATGCAGCTGGGGGTAAGGTAGTTACTGCTCCAACAAATGGCGCAGCAGGAATTATCCCAGCAGTTTTGTTTTATTTTCATCAATTCAAAGAAAATTGCGATGATGATGCTGTTATTCGTTTTCTTTTAACCGCAGGCGCGATAGGTATTTTATTTAAAGAAAACGCCTCAATTTCTGGAGCAGAAGTTGGCTGTCAGGGAGAGATTGGTGTTGCATGCTCTATGGCAGCGGCCGGCTTAGCTGAAGTATTAGGAGCCACTGTAGAGCAGTGTGAAGATGCCGCTGAAATTGGTATGGAACACAATTTAGGCCTAACCTGTGATCCCGTGGGAGGTCTTGTTCAAATCCCGTGTATAGAAAGAAATGCAATGGCTGCTGTCACTGCGATTAATGCTGCTAGACTTGCTCTACACGGTGATGGCTCTCATAAAGTAACTCTTGATAAAGTTATTTGCACAATGCGTGATACAGGCGCAGATATGAAGGTAAAATATAAAGAAACGGCCAGAGGTGGTCTAGCCGTTAATATTATCGAATGCTAATCGTATTATAGCTAAAACTTTCCACGAATCAGTTTTTTTCGACGATCCCAAATAGCGCGAATTTGTTTTTTATGTAACCAAGGAGAAAGTTCTGATAATTGCTCATACGACAAAGCACTCAAGGCTTTCTTAAATTCATTAGTAACTTTTACTTTATGTTTTTTCATCATTCTAGGTCGTGTCTTAAGCAAGCCGAAACTTCTGGAATGATCAATAAACCACACTTGCCAATCATCAGCATCGTACAAAATGTTAGATTTATTTCGATCAGTATTTCGTATCAGATAATCAAATGTATCCATCATATTGACCTGATCTTTAAAATTACAAAATCCGTTGTATGGTATATTATTTTTCTTTTGATATTTTTTACTCATCAAATTATCAACCCAAAGTTGCAATGCACCTTGCTTACCGTTAATGGTACGCTCAACCGTTACGGGCACCAGACCAAGTTTTAGCATTCGATCTAACTTATATGCTGCAACCTCGTATTTATAGCGATCTGCGTCGTATATATCTTTCTTCCATCGACCTCTTTCATTGCCTGGTTTGGAATCGATACTTTTAAAAACGGCACTTACAGTAACACCATTTGCCGACAGAGCAACTTTAATCGGCTTAGTGATACCTTCACCGATATCTTCTTTCCCAATAATCTCTGCAGTTTTTAGAAATTCTTCAAGTTCAAGATCGGTCATATTGTGTGGATTAGGTGAATTTCTGTTAGGTGAAATAATTGCCTTTTCATGTTTTCCTGACAGTCCATTGATATAAACTGGACTAGCATCTTTAGTGATTTTAGCTGCCCATGGCTCTCCATTGTAATAAGAGTGGAGCATACCTGTATCCATAACCGTAAGTAGTTTGTTTAAGCGACTTCTTACTTTAAGTTCAGGTGTTGGCGTATGTCCAACCCATAATTTCTTTGCCTCAAAGCTTTCTAAGATACTATTGAG
>JAAGZM010000865.1 GCA_024206355.1 Gammaproteobacteria bacterium
CCTCGACCCTTTCCAGCCTCGATCATTCGTAATCATATAAACATGGCCTGGAATAGCCTTCGGGTGCTGGTATGACTCAGGTACTAAGGGTTGTTCTTGTGTTCTGCGCTCTTTACTTGTTTGTATCTTCATTTTGTGCCTCTGTATGTTGGTTGATGATAGTAGTTATTAAGATTTTAACTAAAATCTAATTCGAATACATGGGGATAATACAGTGCGTAGGGTTCCCATGCCCAGATATCTATATCCTCTTGTTCATCTGATTGTGGAATATATAATGTGCCCATCATCCCACCTCTTTTGATTTAAGACGATCCGCTTTGGCCTTATTGTAATCATCTGCTGCCAGATATTGTATCCGGTCTTTAAAAACAAGGACTTCCCAGTGCTTCATATTTGTTATATGGCGCTCAAACATATCTGTAGCTACATTGTAATCCCCGTTTTTAATATGGGCCGCTATCTGAGAGGCGTTTGCTTCTGTTTCTTTATTCTTAATTTCTTTATTCATTAGATTTCCTCTTTTGATTCATGGTACTCGGCCGCAGCCGCATCAATAGCCTTATTGTAATCAGCACTAGCGGCAGCTTCGTCGGCGTTATAAACAGCAACAGCAACTATATAAGCAGCATTAGCGGCAGCTATGGCCTTTTCTAATAATAATAATTTATTCATTGTCCATCTCCAAAATGTTTAACGAATACATCTTTTATTCCCTTCTCTGATGCTGGTATCCCGAGCTTAAAAAGATCAACCACAATAGGGGCTTGCTCTTTATAAGTAAGTGTCCTTAGACACCATGCAGCGTCATCAACGCCGAGTGTATCCAGTAAGTACCTGAAACTAATGGGATCGTCGTCCGCTTGTGTCTTGCCGAGTGCCGCTAGTAGTTTCTCCCAGCTGGGCTTACAAGGACCGTACTCACGTATCTTGTTTAGTGTTGTGTTCATTGTTCCCCCCTGTTTGTGACTGTTAGTAATCCTCAAGTATTGTTTCTAATGAATAAAGAAATTAAGAATAAAG
>JAAGZM010000866.1 GCA_024206355.1 Gammaproteobacteria bacterium
ATTACATCAAAAGTTAAAGATGGGGATATTATAGATCTTGGTAATCGGCAACTTCAAATATTACATATACCTGGACATACTGATGACTCTATAGCTTTACTAGATGAAGAAGCTGGATTTCTGTGGACTGGCGATAGCTTTTATGAAGGACCTATTTGGCTTTATTTTCCTGAAACGGATCTGGTTGCCTATCAAAAATCTTTAGCGCGTCTTGCGAAACTTGTGCCACAATTAAATGCCCTTTTTCCTGCGCATAATACCCCAAAATCAGATCCGTCTATGCTTATTAAAACTCAAGAAGCATTGGAAGTTGTTTTTCGAGGTAATGCTAAGTCAGTACCAACTTGGGAAGGTGCTGTAACTTTTAACTTTGATGGGTTTGGTTTTCTAATGCGAGAAGATTACAACACCATTTACGAACAAAAATAAAAAATACTAAGGACAATTCGTGAAAAAAATTATCATTATAGTTCTCATGCTACTAGCAGGCATTGGTCTTTATTATTATCCAACCGTTTCAAACACACTTAATGTTGCAGCAGGCTTTTCTGCAAAAAATATTTGTTCTGGTTTTTTCATCAGCGGTTTTAATGCTGATGACATTGTAGAAGAAGCTCTGCTACCTATTGATGATGCTTTTAATCATGTTAATTATGATATCGATGAAAAAACTAAATCTGTTACAACAAATATCTTTGGATTATTTGAGCGACTTGCAGTCTTTCGTGAAGGCCTTGGTTGTACTTTGTTAGTGCCAGGTCAAATTTCTCTGGCTACAAAAATCATCCCCTTAAAAACAACCGAACCAAATCTAACACCATGGCCCTCAGGTTTAGCAGAAGTTGAGAGTAATGATTCTAATATCAA
>JAAGZM010000867.1 GCA_024206355.1 Gammaproteobacteria bacterium
GAGCGACTGCTTCGGAGAAATCACTGCCCAACATTGTCGGCAAATCTCGAATTTTAAAAATTCATACCCCATCACTGGGCAATTTCCCGATAGCAGACGTTCATCGTATTACGGGGAACTAGTGCTTTCGGCACACAGCGGCCATTTGACCCAGAGTAGCAGCGTGGGACTATACTAAGAACAAATAACCGCATTTCCAAATATCCATGCTAGCCAAATAATCGGCTGTGAGAACTACAAGGAGTATTAATGAAGGGCAATATATGGTGCGCAGAATATAAGGGGCACGAAATTCGTGTTATTAACAAAGTCTCTTTATTCCCACCACAAACAAGTGAACTATTAGAAATCGACGGTGTATTAATTAAACACGTCAAAGGAAGTTTTCTTCGCTTTCATTCCACGATTCTCATCAAATATAATTTTGGCGGTGTAGAAAAAGAAGTTGATATTCGAATTGGACCAAAAAGTGTTGGGAAGGGTATTGGCTGTCATATTTACATCGATGGTACTCTAATTGGTGGTGATAGAGCTATTCTGAACACAGTCTCAGAAAAAACAATCGTGATGGCACCAATTAAAATAATATTTTCAGAACAAAATATTCGAAAAGCAATTCGTTTTTACTGGTGGCATAGTGTTGGATCACCATATCTATTTTTGTTAATTCCAATTACAGCATATTTGGCTTACCGATTTGCAACCGATGATTTTACCTGGTTTCCATGGGTGTTGGGGTTTGGAGTATCCTTTTACTCGGCGTTAATGATTATTTTGTACTTCGGATATATTGGCCAGTCCTTAAGTCAGTTGTGGTCAATGAAAGTGCCAGAAGCCACATTGGAGCTTGAGCAAGAGCATTTTCGTATTACGTCAAATGCTGGTATTACGGAAAAAGCATGGAGTTCAATTATCGATATTTGGCAATCCGATAAAGTTTGGTTTTTGTTAGCTTCTCGTCACAAGATTATGACACTTCCAGTTGCTGAGATTACCCAAGAAGCTAAATCATTCATAATCTCCAAAATTGAAACAGTTATGTACCGTACGGGCCAACTTTGGAAAATTCGCACTTTGTTTGTGTGTGGTTACCTTTCGCTATTTATTACATTTGGCCCACTTCTAATCGATTCTGTGCCCGACCATTGGAACATTTACTTTTACACAACAGGATTTATCATCGCTATTAGTGGATTGATTTTGTCATTTTATATCCGATGTCCAATATGCAGATCTCACTGGGCCTACTCACATGCGGCCAGAATATCATATAGTGATGGTTGGCCAGATTGGCTGGTTGCGCTAAAAAACTGTCCAGGTTGCATGGCATCTGGTGATGATTTCAATAGAGTGGTCGACGAAGTTCGTCTTGAATGAGAGTCATTCGACATCTTAAGGAAGGGCGGCAAAGGGCACATACCGGTAGTTGCCAGGCTGAAACTGAAGGTCGGCTTTCCCGTTAGCGGCCGTTCAATTTACGAGCCAGAACTTCTCCGAACGGCACATTGGAGTCATTGATGTGAGTTACGAGAACTAGTGCTTGCGGCCAGCAGCCGACCCTTGTAAACATAAAAAACCCCGCACAATGGCGGGGTTTTTTATGTTCAACCTGATAGATGGTTAAGTTGCTTTCCTGCGCTTGCTAAATCCAATTAATCCTATAAGTGCTGTCCCGAATAACCAAAATGCAGCGGGTACAGGGACGGCGGAGACCGAGATATCGGTAAGTGTGAGATCGGTTACCACCTGGCCAAAAGCCCACCTATCGGGTGCGAACACACGCTCGAATCCTCTAAATTCCAGAATCTAAGGGGTCAGGTCTATCATTTAGCCTGATCTTCTGCCAGGCTAGCATAATGTCACGACCATTACGCCTGGAATTTCCTGATGCGCTGTATCACATCACTTCGCGAGGTGATCGGCGAGAAGATATTTACGGTAACGA
>JAAGZM010000868.1 GCA_024206355.1 Gammaproteobacteria bacterium
GTTAAATGTCTATGAGTATGGAAACGCAATCAATTAACAAGCACTTTAAAAGAGAATCCAAACTCATGTATTGGATTTTTCTTGCACCTTTGATTTTGGGTTTTCTTGTCGCAATCGTATATCCAAATATCTCAGGCATATTAGGCTTAAATCTATGCGCTAGTAATCCTCTTTACCAGCAAACGTCACCTAATGGTAAAGTCGAAGCAATTGTGTTTAATTACGATTGTGGTGCAACTACAGGGTTCAGTACTCAAGTATCATTGCTTCCCGCTAGTAAAACTATAGATGGCCCTGGTAATGTGCTGGTTACAGATGGCAAAAACAGAATTAAAGTAAAGTGGTTGTCAAACTCTGAGGTAGTTATCCGAAATACAAAAGGGTTAAAAACGTACAAGCAACTGAGCAATTACAATGGCGTTATCATTAATTACCAATAACCAAACATTTAACAAGGCAAACCAGCGGACTTCGCAAACTGTCACGCATTTTGTTCCAAAATGCCCGCCAGTTCGCTACGCGCGCTGTTTGCGGCGTTATGTGTAAATAGATATGAGAGAACATTGGTCTTATAGCAAGCAAAACTACAAAGATTCAAAGGGCCAGAAATGGCATTTTGTTACTTGTTCGTTTATGTCAGATGAACTCGATTATTCAGAAACACCAATCGAGA
>JAAGZM010000134.1 GCA_024206355.1 Gammaproteobacteria bacterium
AACATAAATAATAAAAGCGATATTTGTTATACAGATGCACGACTTCTGGCCAATTATATCGCAAGTGGTAAATTGTCATCTAAAGAGGTTATGTCTTGTTTTTTGGAGCAAATAGGCAAATATAATCCTCAAATAAATGCAATTTGTACTCAGATACCTGAGCAGGATGCTCTTAATTTAGCAGATCAAGCAGATAAAGCCGTGATCAGGGGCGATAAAATAGGGTCATTACATGGCTTACCTATTGCCGTTAAGGATTTATCATTAACCAAAGGTATTCGAACGACTTTCGGTTCTCTTGCTTTTGCCGATCATTACCCAACTCAGGACTCTTTGCTGGTTCAGAGACTTAAAAATGCCGGTGCTATCATAATAGGCAAAACCAATACACCAGAGTTTGGTGCTGGCTCAAATACCTTTAACCAGGTTTTTGGAGTTACCCAAAACCCTTACGACTTGACTAAAACTGCTGGAGGCAGCAGTGGCGGAGCAGCAGCAGCACTTGCTAGTGGGATGCTTCCTATTGCAGATGGCAGTGATATGGGTGGTTCTCTAAGAAACCCAGCAGCCTTTTGCAATGTTGTAGGCTTCAGATCTTCTGTTGGGCGGGTACCAAGCTGGCCAAATAGCATATCTTGGAGCAACAGGTTAGGTGTGGAAGGCCCTATGGCCCGTAACGTAAGTGACTGTGCATTATTGCTATCTGCAATAGCTGGTCCTGATCCAAGGGATCCTTTTTCTATTCATGAGAAGGGAACTCAATTTTTACAGGATCTGGAAACTAACCATAAAGAAGTACGTATAGGCTGGACACCAGATCTTGGTATTTTACCTGTTGCAAAAGAAGTTACTCAAATCTGTGAAATGGCACTGAAAAACTTCACAGATGCAGGTTGTTTGGTCAGTGCTGCACATCCAGATTTAACAGGTGCTATGGATGTATTTAAGACATTAAGGGGGGCTGCCTATGCGGCAATAAGTAATAGCATTCCCAAAGAAAAACATAAATTATTAAAAGCAACGCTTAGAGAAAATATGGAGCTTGGTTTTGCATCATCAGCTGATGATATTAATAAGGCAGAAATTTCTCGTACTCAGCTCACTGTTCGGTTTATTGAGTATTTTAAAAAATATGATTTTCTGGTTCTTCCTACAACTCAGGTTAAACCATTCGATCACAATATTGAATGGGTAGATAAGATTGAAGATTCTTCATTAACCAATTATATTGACTGGATGTCGATTTGTTGCATAATTAGTTTATTTGGATTACCTGCTATATCAGTTCCTTGTGGGTTTACTGAAGAAGGTTTACCAATAGGCATTCAAATTGTTGGAAAACCAAGAGCTGATCTTGATGTTCTAAAAATTGCCTATGCATTTGAAACAATAACTAATTTCCATTTGAAACGTCCTTCGCTTGATGCTTAAAGTAAAGTTAAAGCAATAGTTAAAGCAATTAATAAAGATAGCAAAAATATGACTGATCCACAAAAAAAACAAAGCTGGTTTTATCGATTTAATCTTATTATCGAAAAATACAGTCCTGATGCATTTGTATTTGCTGTTCTATTGACCATTGTTGTACTGATCTTATCTCAAGTCGCTACTGATACTAGCTTAGAGGCATCTGTGATTGCCTGGGGTAATGGATTACATGGCTTAATGGCTTTTAGTTTCCAGATGGCATTTATTATTTGTGCTGCTTTTGTTCTTGCTCATACAACCGCTGTATCAAAACTACTATCAATGCTAGGCTCCTTACCTCAATCAACAAATCAAGCTTATATTCTGGTTATCTTGTGTACAGCTATGTTCAGTTTATTAATTTGGCCAATGGGTTTGATAGCAGGAGGACTGATATCAAAAGAAGTTGCTCGCAATGCTTCTAATAGAAACATATCGGTACATTACCCACTACTGATTGCAGCTGCTTTTGGAGGGTTTATTGTCTGGCACATGGGCTATTCATCTTCTATAGGATTAGCTATAGCGACTCAGGGTAATCCATTGGAACAACAAATTGGAGAAATCATTCCTGTTACGGAAACGCTATTAACTTGGTGGAATATTTTAACTATATTTATAACTCTGGCAGTAGTATCGGTCACCATTATTTTATTACATCCCAAAAAGTCAATTGAGTTGCCAAGCACTTCAGAAAATCAAAGTATTTCAAATGAAATACCTGTTGATAGACGACCAGGCATAATGGGCCTACTGGAACATAGCCGTATTACCAGTACCATTTTGTCAATAATGCTTTTTGCTTACATTGGATTAACATTCTATAAAAATGGACTCGATCTAAACCTCAATGTTGT
>JAAGZM010000135.1 GCA_024206355.1 Gammaproteobacteria bacterium
GATGAGATTAAGGGAAAAGTTGGAGAAAGTCTTCGAGAGCACCTCGAGCAGTTGCCACTGAGCAAACAATTAACGACCATTAAACTTGATGTTCAAAACTTAACAGAACATCAAGACCTTACATTTGCTCAACAAGATATTAACAGCCTAATTAGTATATACAGTGAATTAGAATTCAAAACCTGGCTGGTTGATGTAAACAAAGGTAGAACTAATATCGACATTGAGAATTCGCCTAAAATCGAAACTCAATATGAAACCATTTTCGAAAAAGTCCAATTTGAAAGTTGGCTGAATCGATTACAAAAAACTCAGCTTTTCGCTTTTGATACAGAGACAACCAGTTTGGATTATATGCTCGCAGATCTGGTGGGTGTTTCTTTTGCAATAAAGCCCGGAGAAGCTGCTTACTTACCATTCGCCCACGACTATATGGGTGTACCTGAACAACTTGACCAAGAATATGTTCTTGAGCAACTCAAGCCGATCCTTGAAAATCCAGACATTGGTAAACTCGGACAAAATCTTAAATATGACAGCAATGTTCTTGCTCGACATGGCATTTCCCTTCAAGGCATACACTTTGACACTATGCTTGAATCCTATGTGATTAATAGCATTGGCAACCGCCATGACATGAATACCTTGGCTCTAAAATTTCTCAACCACTCTACTATTCATTTCGAAGATGTTGCTGGCAAGGGAAAAAATCAACTTACTTTCAACCAAGTACCTCTTGAACAGGCAAGCCCCTACGCCGCTGAAGATGCAGATATTACTTTACGTCTTCATGAACAGCTATGGCCTCGAATTAAAGATGACGAATTTCTTAAATCGGTGTTTGATAATATCGAGTTACCTTTAATAAAAGTACTTTCCAAAATTGAGCGTACTGGCGTAAAGGTAGACGCTGATCAATTAAGGACTCAAAGCAGTGAATTAGCCGCTCAAATTATTGAGCTAGAATCACAGGCACATAATCTTGCTGGCAATCCTTTCAATTTGTCATCTCCCAAACAACTACAGGAAATTCTTTTTGAAAAACTTGGATTACCGGTCCTAAAGCGCACACCAAAAAAACAACCATCAACTGCTGAAGAAGTTTTAACAGAACTATCTCACGACTATGAATTACCCGGTGTCATCCTTCAGTATCGTAGTTTTAGTAAACTAAAATCGACTTATACTGATAAATTACCGAAAATGATAAACGAAGAAACCGGTCGTATTCACACTTCCTATCATCAGGCGGTAACAGCAACAGGACGACTGTCTTCAACTGAGCCTAATTTACAGAATATCCCCATTCGTACAGAGCAAGGAAGAAGAATTCGACAAGCTTTTATTCCAGAGTCAGGTTATCAGATGGTTGCTATTGATTACTCTCAGATTGAGCTGCGAATTATGGCGCATCTTTCTGGTGATGAAGGACTCGTTAACGCCTTTGAGGCAGGTGAGGATATTCACCGTGCAACCGCTGCCGAAGTCTTTGGACTTTGTACTGATGAAGTTACTAGCGATCAAAGGCGTAGTGCAAAGGCTATCAACTTTGGTTTAATGTATGGCATGTCAGCATTTGGGCTTGCTAAACAATTAGGTATCGATAGATCTTCGGCACAACTTTATATGAATACTTACTTTGCCAGATATCCAGGTGTTCAAGCTTATATGGAAAATACTCGCGTACAAGCAAAGGACAAGGGTTACGTAGAAACTCTCTTCGGCCGTCGACTCTATTTACCTGAGATCAATGCTAGTAACGGGATGCGAAGACAAGCAGCAGAAAGAACCGCGATCAATGCACCAATGCAGGGAACCGCCGCTGACATTATAAAGCTTGCGATGATTGATGCTGATCAGTGGATCAGTGAACAATCCTTTCCGATAAGAATGATCATGCAAGTACATGACGAATTGGTTTTCGAAATTCCTGATGAAAAAGTTGATGAGATCAGTGAACAGCTTAAGAATATTATGGAAGCAGCAGCAACGCTCTCCGTACCACTAATTGCCGAAGTTGGTATAGGGCAAAACTGGGATCAAGCCCACTAAATTAAATCCCCATATTGCTTAATATGGAAATAATATTATTAAGGATTGATGTCAGTTGTGGGTGACTACCTTCAAACCGAGTCACAGCATCACTAAGTGGTTCATTGAGGGCATTTCGAACGATAGCTTCGTCATCAATCAATGCCTGATCAATTTGTTCAATAAGCCTTTGTAACCCCTGCTGAGAAGACGGTTTTGAAAACTGACTCGTCGCCAATTCTGCCTTTAGCTCTTCTAATATTGCCTGTAATTCTTGTTTTTGCATATCAGCTCCCATTTTCTATGAATAATCAATAACTTCTTTTGCTCATTTACAAATAGTTACAACTAGCGAACATTTTTATGAAACATTTTCGATAATTAGCACTCTATATTATTAGACGCAAAATGCGTCCCCGCTTCCCTCCTATTTTAGCGGGCCTTTAGTCAGGTCACCCCTCCTGACTAGTATGTCACCCGATCTCTTCCCCTGAGATCGGGTTTTTTTCAAACTGCCGATCAAGGAAGTTTTTCAGGAATTCATTACCATCACCATTAAGGGCTGAAAATGTTGTAATTTCAAGATTCATAATACTTTTCATTTTCTCTTCGAGTATTTTTTGTACTTTCCGTTGACTATCTTTCCGAGCACCATGTTTCAGTTTATCTGATTTACTCAACAATACCAAAACCTTCAAATCTGCATTCAAAGCCCAGTTAATCATTGATAGGTCCATTTCTTTGCAAGGATGTCTAATATCCATCAATATCACCAACGCTTTAAGACAGTCACGTTTCTGTAAGTATTGAATCAATGTTTTCTGCCAATGCTCTTTGACAGATTTAGCAACGCGAGCATAACCATAACCCGGTAGATCAACCAGGCGATTATTATCTTGCAAAGAAAAAAGATTAATTAACTGAGTTCGTCCAGGCGTTTTAC
The DNA here is from genome assembly GCA_024206355.1 of Gammaproteobacteria bacterium. Classification (GTDB taxonomy): domain Bacteria; phylum Pseudomonadota; class Gammaproteobacteria; order Enterobacterales. Next base: position 2,975 of record JAAGZM010000135.1, read on the forward strand.
TGGTTCTTGCAAGCGAACGCTGCCCAGTTAATCGATTTAATGCACTGGATTTCCCTGCATTTGAACGACCAGCGAATGCAACTTCAATCCCCTCATCCTCTGGTAATTGTTTTAAATTTGCTGCACCAAGTATATATTTTGCAATCTGATAATTAAAACCCATAAAAACTCCGATTAATCGTTGATACTAATTTTGCTCTTAGTACCAAAAAAACTGTATAATCTGGCATCTCATATTTTAGGATTAAACAAAATCATCCGCCCATTATAAAATTTTGATGTTTGTTAAAGGAAAAGCCATGAAACAATTAATTATTATCTCACTTTTATTACTAGCAGGAAACAGTATAGTCACTGCTGCCGATGCAATTGCTGGCAAAAATAAGGCCGTCATGTGTGTAGCATGCCATGGAACTGATGGTAACAGTTTCAACCCAATATGGCCTAACCTTGCAGGCCAAAGTGCAACTTACTTGGCTAAGCAGTTAACAGCTTTCCGTGAAGGCAAACGAACTAATGCACAAATGGCTCCTATGGCTACAGCCCTTAGTGACGAAGATATTAATGATATCTCAGCATTTTTTGCTAGTCAAAAGCAAAAAATCGGAACAACTAAAAGCGAATACGTTGAATTAGGTTCGCAAATTTATACAGGCGGAGCTGAAGGCGTAATGGCATGTACTGGCTGTCATGGCCCTACTGGCGCAGGTTTAGAAGCTGCTGGCTTTCCTCAAATTTCAGCACAGCACACACAATATGTTATTTCTCAGTTAAACAATTTTAAAGACGGCAGTAGAGCAAATGACTCTACTGGCATGATGAGTAGCATTGCCGGTGCAATGACAACGGAGCAAATTGAAGCCGTTGCAAACTATTTAGCTGGTTTACACTAAGTACTTAGCCTAATTTAAACGGTATGCGGCTATCAAGGCTACTCTTCTTTAGTCTCTTTCTTTCTAGTGTCAGTCTGCTGGCACAAGATAGATTCATCAATGAAAACGAAACTAAATGGAAGCCCATCATTGATCTGCATTACCAATCACCAAATTGCGCATCACTCCCCCACTGGCGCTTGCTTGCAAAAACATGGTTTGTCGCAGAGGCGATAGATAA
>JAAGZM010000136.1 GCA_024206355.1 Gammaproteobacteria bacterium
ACACCGGTTGGTCCTGCAAATAAGAATGAACCTACTGGTTTATCTTCAGATCCTAGGCCCGAACGAGAAAGCTTGATTGCTGAGGCTAGCGTTTCTATCGCAGAATCTTGACCAAATACGACCATTTTTATATCTTTCTCAAGATCTTTCAGTGACTTAACATCAGAACTCGATACAGTTTTAGGGGGTACACGTGCTATACGAGACACAATCTCTTCAATATCACGAACACCAATCAATTTTTTCCTTTTTGAGGGCGGTTGCATACGCTGATTAGCACCGGCTTCGTCAATCACATCTATTGCCTTATCAGGTAGATGACGATCATTGATATATCTTGCACTAAGCTCTGCAGCAGATCTTAATGCTCTTGATGAATAACGCACAGCATGATGGCTTTCGTAGCGTTCCTTTAAACCTTTTAAGATTTGTACAGTTTCTTCAACTGAAGGCTCACAAATATCCACTTTCTGGAAACGTCTTGCTAATGCTCTGTCTTTCTCAAATATGCCTCGATATTCTTGAAAGGTTGTTGAGCCCATACACTTAAGTTCGCCGCTGGCAAGTACCGGCTTGATAAGATTAGATGCATCCATGACACCACCAGAAGCAGCACCTGCCCCAATGATCGTATGAATTTCATCAATAAACAGAATGCTACCTTCTTCATTGATCAGTTGCTTTAAAACTGCTTTCAGACGTTTTTCAAAATCACCACGGTATTTAGTACCCGCTAATAGGTTGCCTAAATCGAGTGAATAAATCGTTGCATTGGCAATAACCTCTGGAACTTCTTCGTCAACGATGCGTTTTGCCAAGCCTTCAGCGATAGCTGTTTTACCAACACCTGCATCACCTACAAATAAGGGGTTGTTTTTTCTACGACGGCATAAAACCTGAATAAGACGCTCTATTTCTCTTACACGGCCTACTAATGGGTCAATACGGCCTTCTTTAGCCCGTTGATTCAGATTGCTAGTATACTTATCAAGTGCTGTAGCTCCAGCAGCTTCTGATTCTTCTTCACCGTTCATTTCTTGAATATCAGGCTCGCCATCATCTTCTCCAGGAATTTTTGAAATACCGTGAGAAATATAGTTCACAACATCGAGTCGCGAAATATCATCATTTTGTAAGAGATAAACGGCTTGGCTCTCTTGTTCACTAAAAATTGCGACTAATACATTAGCGCCAGTAACTTCTTTTTTGCCGGACGACTGAACATGAAATACAGCTCTTTGTAAAACACGCTGAAATCCCAAAGTTGGTTGAGTTTCTCGCTCTTCATCTTCTTCATCAATAAGAGGTGTAGTTTCTTCAATGAATGCAGCTAGTTCAGTTCGAATTAATTTTAAATTAGCACCACAAGCAGTTAGTACTGCCACAGCAATTGCATTATCTAGCAAAGCAAAAAGCAGATGTTCAACTGTCATAAATTCATGACGATTGCTTCTTGCTTGTTGAAAGGCTTGGCTGAGTGTCTGTTCGAGATCTTTACTTAACATGATTGCTTCTCGCTTATATCACTGACCTTTTGTCAGGATGATAACTTTACTATGGGGCTTCTGCCCATTCTATTTCAAGTATTGACTATAAATACTATTCCAGCAAATTTTATTGCTCAACACGCTCGGATATACAAAGTAATGGATGATGATGCTCTTTGGAATATTCATTTACCTGATTCACCTTTGTCTCTGCAACATCGATTGTAAATACACCGCAACTACCTTTTCCCTCAGTATGTACCTGAAGCATAATTTGGGTTGCTTTCTCAGTACTCATTGAGAAAAACTGTGCTAATACATCGATAACAAAATCCATTGGAGTAAAGTCATCATTCATTAAAAGTACTTGGTACATAGAAGGCCTTTTTAATTTTGGCTTAGCTTCTACAACACCAAGATCTTTGTCGCTATCATAATCGTCTGGTTGGCTCATTAAGTGCCCATTGTG
>JAAGZM010000869.1 GCA_024206355.1 Gammaproteobacteria bacterium
ATTCTCTATGTTAATGGTGAGCAGGATCAGTTGTTTTATCCTTTATCGCCTGAAATTGCGAAAGAATCGCGAGCTATCCCCACCTATTTTTATTACACATGGCAAAGCCCTGAAGGGACAGCATTTGATCATCATTTTTATTTTGATACCGAAGAGTTGACTGCTGCTTTTAAAAAGCTTCATCAAATAGAACCTGCCACAGCACATTTACCAGTAAGATTAACGGTAAAATTGATTGAGCATGAAAAAGGAAGGATGGTTGAGGTACTGCTGCAACACCAGGACGAATCTATAATGTTGTCTAAAACAAGCATGAAGCAGTATCGCTCGACCAAGCGACAGGAAAATAAAGATACTTTTTATCAGGACTAAATTATTTTTTGAGGTAAGATTCTGTTCTCTCTGATTAAATTGATACTATGAAAATACTAGAAAAACTGACAGCCAAGCTAACTACTGTTCCTGACACGGTTTACGCTCACATCTATGAGCAATACCTCACGGATGCTTCATTCCTGTGGGTATTAAGGACCATAGGCGTTAATCAACCACATTATACTCAAGACGATATTGTTGATCTGGAACAGCGCATTGAAACCAACCTAGATGGCTTAATGACATCGTTAGAGCTTTCCTGGGATGTCTGTTTGGAAGCATTGGATGTTGGTCAGGCAGGGGAGGTATTCACCGTTGCCGTGGTTGCCTTTAGAAGCCGAGATATGGAAAAAATCAAAGTAGCAGTGTCTGCGGGTTTAGCTAATGATGAATCCACTAAAGGATTAATCTCTGCTCTGGCGTGGCTACCTGATAAACTGGTGCATAGCTGGATCCAGAAATTTTTACATAGCAAACAACTCGAACATAAATATTTGGCGGTAGCAGCCTGTAGTACCAGACGCGAAAATCCTGGTGAAATTTTAATTAGCATGTTAAAACGCGAAGATTGTGTTGCTGATAAAAAACTCTATGCACGTATTTTGCGTCTTATTGGCGAGCTTAAACTGTTTGATTTAAGATGGGCGCTCGATGAGGCCTACGACGATGATGATCCTGCAGTAAAATTTTGGGTAAACTGGTCAACCTTAATGCTGGGCGACAAGTCAGCTGTTAGTCAAATTAAACCATTTGTTGATGCCTCTGGACAGCTCCAAGCAATGGCTGTAAAAACTGCATTCAGGGTTTTACCTGTCGAAATAGGTAGAGACTGGATCTCCCAATTGGCAGCTGACCCAGAACAAGGCAGAACAGTAATTGAAGCAACTGGTGTACTTGGTGATCCGGTAGCAGTACCATGGTTAATTGAAAAAATGCGCAAAGTAGACACTGCACGGCTTGCAGCAGAGGCTTTTAGTATGATCACAGGTATAGATTTAGAGCGTTACAAACTAGTCATTGAAGCACCAGAAGATATTACTATCATCCCAAATGATAATCCTGATGATGAAAGTGTGAATATGGATGCTGATGAAAACCTGGTTTTTCCTGATGTGGATAAAGTCGCCTACACCTGGCAAAAGCATGGCAGTAATTATGCATCAGGACAGCGATATTTTATGGGAGCGGTGATTGATCCCATTCTATTACAAGAAAAATTAACTAAAGGCTTACAAAGACAACGCCATGCGGCAGCACTTGAGCTTGCCTTATTAAATCCGCAAATGCCACTAACCAATACCAAAGCAAGAAGCAAAGCGGAATAACAAGAATGATATTCTCAGAAAATTTTCTGAAACAGGTAGGTTAAAGCGACCAAATTACGTCACGACTGTTTCTATTTTTCGGCTAGTGATAGTTGCAGGAATTTCGCATGAAATTGCGAAAGAATCGAGAGCTATCCGTACCTATTTTTATTACACATGGCAAAACCATGAGGGGACAGCATTTGATCATCACCTTCAAAAGTCGCTCTCAAGGATTTAAATTTGGGCTATAAGGTGGTAAATAATGAAGCTTAATATTTAGATTTTTATAAATAAAACCATTCTGATGAAGCTATTTGTTTAAACTGTTATGAGTACTATTGTGGTTTAAACCTAGCTCGGGTAAAATTATAACAAATTGCGGTTTTGGGGGCCTGTAAAGGTTTTCAAAAGAGTTTAAGAAACAATTTGGTGCAAATCCATCTATAATATTGAGCAGTGAGCGAATAAGAAATGCGGAAAGGACAAATTAAATACTGATCCTGATAAATGGTATAAGCTTATTTGTTAGTTGATTAGAGCAAAATAGTAGCTGGGTTTGAAGACTAACAAAGAACTCAGATATTTAATTAATAAAAATAAACAAAGGAAGTTGAAATGAAAAAGTTTTCTGTTCAGTTATTAGTATTATTATTTATCACTCAACTAGCATCTTGTGGTGGCGGTGGAGGAGATGGAGGCAATACTCCTACAGCAAATGTTGCGCCTACTGCTAATGCAGGTGAGGCTCAAACTGTTGATGAACAAACAACCATTACTTTGTCTGGCAGTGGAACCGATTCTGACGGCACCATTTCAAGTTACAGTTGGGAACAAACAACTGGAACCACTGTATCGCTAAGTAATGCTGATTCAGCCACAGCAACATTTGACGCGCCCGTTACCACAGAGCAATTAACCCTAACTTTTGAACTAACCGTAACCGATAATGATGGTGCAACCAATACTGATACCATTATAATCGATATTATGCCGGTAATTACTGGCTTGGCCGTTGATGATCTGCTAATTAATGCTACTGTAAAATTACTTACCTTTCCCGAACAACAGCTTATTGTAGAAACCCAGACTGATAGTGATGGTCGCTATAGCTTTCAGCAAGCATCATTACCAGAGTATCTAATTATTGAAGTTACGAGAGGCACACTCAATGGTGAAGCGTTTTTAGGAACCCTAACTGGTGTTTGTCTGCTCAGGGAACGTTTGTCCTGTGATATCAC
>JAAGZM010000137.1 GCA_024206355.1 Gammaproteobacteria bacterium
AGGGAAACTTAACCCAGCTGAAATTAAAGTGGGTGATCTTAATCGAACAAAAAACGATCCTCTACTTGCAAAGGTTCGTTCTCAGTTGCGCGCCTATCATGGCTTTTCAAGAAATCCTAAAAGAACCTATTCATTGGAATGCATTTATTCAACGGAACAGGCTAGATTCCCAGATGGAGAAGGTAGTACTACATTCAAGAAACCTGGAGAATCAATCGGTATGGATTGCAATAGTGGGTTTGGTGCTGTAACACATATCACCGCGACATTTGCATTTTATGCTACAGCTAGACTTATTGATAAATTATTAACTAAAGCGGGCTAGTATGTCGACTCAATTTACATTTGACTAGAATCTTTGCTGATATCTCCTCGATAGAGCGAGTCGTTGTATTTAAGAAATGTATTTTTTCACGCCGGTATAAAGCCTCTACTGCTCTTACTTCAAGTTGACACTGCTGTTGTGAGGCATAACGAGAATTCGCACGCCGTTCCGTTCTAATATCATGCAGACGTTCTGGGAAAATAGTTAATCCAAATAACTTGTCTTTGTGAAGAGCCAAATCCTTGGGCAATTTGAGGTTATCCATATCTTGGGCAATGAAAGGATAGTTGGCAACTTTCAGTCCAAATTGCATTGAAATATAAAGGGATGTGGGGGTTTTTCCGCAGCGGGAAACACCAATTAATATTAAATCAGCATCTTTATAATTCTGAGTGGTTGCACCATCATCATTGTTAAGAGTGAAATTAACAGCTTCGATACGATGATCGTAAGCTTTAACATTATTCAAAGAGTGAGTTTTACCTACTGTGAAAGATGATTCTTTGCCTAGTTCCTGTTCAAGAGGGCCAATAAAGGTGTGGAAAAAATCCAGCATCATTGCATTGGCGCCTTTAAATATTTTCCGTAAATCTGGGGTTACAATGGTATCGAATACTATGGCTCTGATCCCGTCATTTTTACTAGCTTGATTAATTTGCGCGACTGCCTTAAAGGCTTTTTCAGGTGTATCAATAAAGGGAATGGTAATTTCAGTACGTTCAAAGTCATCAAACTGGGTAATTAGTGCTTCACCAAGTGCTTCAGCCGTAATACCGGTTCGGTCAGAAATAAAAAATACAGAACGTTTCATGATAAATTATCAACCTTTAGTCGTTTACTATCTTGGTGCAAGTAAGATTGATGATAATTATACACAAAACAGGCAATTATTTTTGACCCAAGTCACTATTACTTATACGAAATTGTTCTAACTTAAGTTAAACTAAACACATTATTGTTTAATACCCATTCTACTTCATGCTGCATGATACAGAACTAGTATTAACCTAAATAAACTTTTAGCAAGGAGCTATATTGTGAGCGATTATGTTCTCTGGTACGAACAACTTGGCATGAATGATGTTGAAGTTGTTGGTGGCAAAAACGCATCTCTGGGCGAGATGATCAGCAACTTATCAAATATGGGGGTTCAGGTCCCAGGTGGATTTGCTACCACTGCTGAAGCATTTAATGAATTTCTGGAACATGGCGGCCTTAAAAATCGCATTCAAGCTGAATTAGATGCGCTTGATGTTGACGATGTTGAAACACTCGCAGTAGTCGGAGCAAAAATTCGACAATGGGTGTTAGATGAGCCTTTTGCTGAGAAACTTGAGTCAGAAGTGACAGAAGCTTACCTAAAATTAAAAGCTGATTCTGGAGACGAATTTGCCGTGGCTGTTCGTTCATCAGCAACGGCTGAAGATCTACCTGATGCATCTTTTGCAGGACAACAAGAAACCTTCTTAAATGTTCGAGGCATCAAAAGTGTTATTCTTGCTATGAAAGATGTTTTCGCAAGTCTGTTTAATGATCGTGCTATTGCTTATCGTGTGCATCAAGGATTTGAGCATGAAGGTGTTGCATTATCAGCAGGGATACAACGTATGGTTCGTAGTGACATTGCATCGAGTGGTGTAATGTTTTCTATCGATACTGAGTCTGGCTTTGATGATGTGGTGTTTATTACTTCAGCTTACGGTTTAGGCGAAACGGTGGTTCAGGGTTCAGTGAATCCCGATGAGTTTTATGTTCACAAGCCAACACTAGAGGCTGGTCGTCCTGCCGTTCTTCGTCGGACACTCGGTGGTAAAGCTATTAAAATGGTTTATACCGACAATGATTCCCATGAAAAAAGCATTGAAACCGTTAGTGTTGATGTGGAGCAGCGTCGTCAATTTTCCATCACCGATGAAGAAATTGAAGAGCTAGGTCGACAGGCGTTAATTATCGAGAAACATTATCAACGTCCCATGGATATTGAATGGGCAAAAGACGGTGGTAATGGTCGTTTATATATTGTTCAAGCGAGACCTGAAACGGTAAAAAGCCGTGATAATAGTCAAGTCTTGGAAGATTACACATTAAAGGGCACTGGCGATATTATCGCTACAGGTCGCGCTATTGGTCAGCGTATTGGTCAGGGCAAAGTTCGTATTCTCAACGATATCAGTGAGATGGCAAGAGTTGAACCTGGTGATGTGTTAGTAACTGATATGACGGATCCTGATTGGGAGCCGATAATGAAACGAGCTTCAGCTATTGTTACCAATCGTGGCGGTCGTACTTGTCATGCAGCAATTATCGCTAGAGAGCTTGGTATTCCAGCTGTTGTAGGTACAAACAATGGTACTAAACTGATTGAAGATGGTTCTGAAGTAACGGTTAGTTGTGCCGAAGGTGATACTGGTAACATCTGGAAAGGTCTGCTTGATTTTGAAATTAAGCAGAGTGAAATTGGCAATATGCCTGATCTGCCATTCAAAATTATGATGAATGTTGCAAATCCTGATGGCGCATTTAGTTTTGCTCGTCTACCTAATGCTGGTATTGGTCTAGCAAGATTAGAATTTATCATCAATGTAATGATTGGTGTCCACCCTAAGGCTTTATTAAATTTTGATGAATTAGTGGCTGCCAATGACGATCCTGATCTAATCGAAACTATTCGACAACAGATGGCAGGTTATAAAACGCCTGTTGATTTTTATGTTGAAAAATTATCGGAAGGAATATCAACATTAGCGGGTGCATTTTCTCCAGAAAAAGTTATTGTTAGAATGTCAGATTTTAAATCAAACGAATATGCTAATTTAATTGGTGGACACCTTTACGAGCCAGATGAAGAAAATCCAATGATTGGTTATCGTGGAGCTAGTCGTTATATTTCAGAATCATTCCGTGATTGTTTTGATCTTGAATGCCGAGCACTCAAGAAAGTGCGTAATGACATGGGGCTGACTAATGTTGAGATTATGATTCCATTCGTAAGAACTGTTGAAGAAGCAGCTCAAGTTATTGAATTACTTGAAGAACATGGTTTGAAACGTGGTGAAAATGGACTGAGAATTATTATGATGTGTGAATTGCCATCGAATGCTTTGATGGCCGATGAATTCTTAGAATATTTCGATGGTTTCTCAATTGGCTCTAATGACTTAACACAGTTAACACTAGGTCTTGATCGCGATTCAAGCTTGATTGCACATCTTTTTGATGAGCGTAATCCTGCTGTTAAATCATTATTAAGTATGGCTATCAAGGCCTGTAAGAAAGCGAACAAGTATGTTGGTATCTGTGGACAAGGTCCGTCGGATCATCCTGATTTAGCGAAATGGTTAATGGAAGAGGGTATTGATAGTATTTCGTTGAATCCTGACTCTGTATTAGAAACTTGGTTATTCCTAGCCGGGCAAAGTGCCGATGATACAACAGCTGCAGGATAGGTTTCCTGAAGCTGACTGTCGGATAGACGAGGATAGTCTCGAGCAATATGGTCGAGATTGGACTCGTTTTCATACAGTCTATGCTCGTGCTGTTGTCTTCCCTAGAACGGAAGAAGATATTGTTTGGCTTGTAGCGTTTGCTAGGCAAAACAAAATTGCCCTAGTGCCTTCGGGAGGGCGAACAGGGCTGAGTGCTGGTGCTGTTGCAATTCAAGGTGAAATTGTAGTCTCACTTGAGCGCATGGATAAAATCATTGAGTATATCGAAGAAGATGCAACGATTCGATGTCAAGCTGGTGTGATTACGGCAAATATTCATGAGTTTGTTGAGCAACAAGGATTATATTATCCAGTTGATTTTGCATCCAGTGGCTCAAGTCAAATTGGTGGTAATGTTGCTACAAATGCTGGTGGTATACGTGTTATTCGCTATGGAATGACGCGTGAGCAAGTCCTTGGTCTGCGAGTAGTCACTGGTACGGGTGAAATACTTTCTCTGAATAATGGTCTATTAAAAAATGCCACAGGCTATGACTTAAGACATTTAATGATAGGCTCTGAAGGTACTTTAGGTTTTATCACAGAAGTAACTCTTCAGTTAACTACTCCACCAGGACCACAGGCGGTGGTTGTGTTAGGTATTGAAAACTTATCAGCGGTAATGCCCGTCTTAACTTCCTTTCGAAAAGAGTTAACCTTGTCGGCGTTTGAGTTTTTCTCTGATCACGCTTTATCCAAAGTCATGGAACATCAGGATCTAAAAGCACCTTTTGATAGTCGAACAAAATTCTATGCTTTGATTGAAGTTGATATGGAAAAGCAGGGAAGTGATGATAAATTAATGGCCTGCTTTGAACATGCCTTCGAAGAAGGTTGGATAGTCGATGGTGTAATGTCGAGTTCAGATGCTCAAGCTGAAGCTCTCTGGAAGTTGAGAGAAGGGATTAGCGAAGCGATTACACCTTGGACGCCCTACAAAAATGATATTTCAGTAACAACGTCTAAAGTTGCAGCATTTCTGGAAGCCGTAGACTCGAAAGTCAATGATGCATATCCAGGATTTGAAAACATCTGGTTTGGGCATATTGGCGATGGCAATTTACATCTAAATATTCTCAAACCTGAAGATATGGATGTTGAAACCTTTAAAGATACCTGTGTATCATTCAGCGATATTATCTACCGAATAGTTGCAGAGTTTGATGGCAGCATTTCTGCTGAGCATGGTGTAGGTTTATTGAAAAAAGACTTTCTTCATTACAGCCGATCCGAAGCAGAAATTAGTATTAAGAAGGGTATTAAAAAGCTTTTTGACCC
>JAAGZM010000019.1 GCA_024206355.1 Gammaproteobacteria bacterium
AGCCCATGAGAAAGAAAAATTATTGAGAATGTAATCTTCTAGATTAGGGAAAACAGAGCGCCAACGATTATGTATTTCAAGGATCTGTTGATCTTGAGATAATAAATCAAATTGTTCAGCGGATGTTCCTCTGAAATAAGAATGAATTATTCCAGTGTTGCCACCATCACCCCAAGTTGGTTGCCATATTTCCTCAGGATGATCCGTTGAACCCCATCCATTTAAGCTATTGCTTTGCCAAAATCGCTCAGAAAATTGAGTGTATAGTCTTGATGAATCTGAATAGTGATATCCATCATTACTGGCTTGGTTTTTCTCAGTTGATAATGCTGGTGAAAATTGAATTTTGTTCAACACAGGGATGGGTACAGTACAAAGCACTCTGTCTGCAGTGTAGTTTTCACCGTCTGTAGTGGTGACTATTACACCATTATCATTTTGTTCAATAAATTCAACAGCTTGTGAATAGTAAATATTAGAAGAAAGAAAATCAGTGAAGGCGTTAGGTAAACCAGACATACCTCCCGCAATTTTTCTATAGGCATTTCTATTTACAGAACCCTGCCAAGGCGGTAAAGCAATGTGAGTAGCAGCATCAATCAGATCGACTTGGTTATTGTTGATACTAAAATAATCACCAGAAGTTGGATAAAACAACTCTAGAGTCAAATCAAAATAATTAATATAGTCTAATGTAAGTTGATGATTTGAAGGTATTCTTGAAGCACCTGTTTCTGCAAACTGTCCATTAGAAAAAGGTGAATAGAGTGTATTGACCCGTCCACCACTTCTTTCTCTTGCTTCAAGAAATATAACTTCATGTCCGGCTATTGATAGTTCTAGACCAGCTACAAGTCCTGAAATTCCAGCACCTACTATAATGATCGACTGCAGAGATCTAGTATCTTGGAGAATTTCACCAGGTGTGTCAGATGATGGATCAGGAATAGCATTATCATCACCACTACTAGAAGAACCACCTCCACCGCATCCAAACAATGCAAAAGATGATGCTGAGAAGATAAGTTTTTGCAAAAATACACGTCTGTCAATAGTAGATCTTATTATCTTATTCGGTGGGGGGTGATTATATTTTTGGCTAGTCATCTATATAACTTATATTAAAAATTACTATTTTTCTATATTATCTACTTTTAATGACATTAATCATTAAGGATCTCGAAACTACGGAAGATAGTGAACCTATTGAGCTAATGGAAGTTGA
>JAAGZM010000870.1 GCA_024206355.1 Gammaproteobacteria bacterium
AATCTGACTGGTACCATTTAGGCACTGAACAAACCCTACCCTTGTCTGATCTTAATGTCATTATGATGCGTAAAGATCCTCCTTTTGATAATGAATATATCTACAGTACTTACATTTTAGAATTAGCCGAAAAGGCTGGTTCACTAATTGTTAATAAGCCTCAAAGCCTGCGTGATGCCAATGAGAAGCTTTACACAGCTTGGTTTCCGCAGTGCACACCCGATACTCTTGTCACTCGTTCTTCCGATTTATTTAGAGCGTTTCTGCAAAAACATCGAGACATTATTCTCAAACCACTTGACGGAATGGGTGGAGCATCAATATTTCGGGTTAAGCATGACGATCCCAATATTGCCGTTATCATTGAAACGTTAACCGATCATGGCAGTCAGATGGCCATGGCTCAAAAATTTATCCCTGAAATTACTGAGGGTGACAAACGCATATTGGTTATCAATGGCGTACCTGTTCCTTTTGCACTGGCAAGAATTCCTGCGAAAGGTGAAACCAGAGGTAATCTTGCCGCAGGCGGTAGAGGTGTGTCGGTTCAGTTATCTGAAAAAGACTATTGGATTGTTGAACAGGTAGCACCAACATTGGTGGCAAAAGGCCTTATATTTGTAGGGCTTGATGTAATCGGTGATCGACTAACAGAAATTAATGTCACAAGCCCGACATGCATTCAGGAACTTGATAAAATCAATGGTTTGGATATTGCAACTCAACTGATGAATTGTATTGAAAATAAAATCTGATGAAGATTCAACAACTTACAAAGCTTGTTTTTTTTATTACTGTTTTACAAGTAATATCAGCTTGTCAGCAACCCTCTAAAGAGTTTACCCAACGTAGAATCTTAAGCTTTGGTACTCATGTAGATGTAACACTCTACGGAGTAGAACAGCCTAAGGCTGATGCAGCCATATTGGAAATTGAAAACCAACTAGATTATATGCACAACCAGTGGCATGCATGGCGTAAAAGTTCTCTGACTAAATTAAATGAAAAGCTTGTTTCAGGGGTGCCCTTCAAAGCTGATGCGAAGCTCTTGCCATTGCTGATTGAAAGTAAGGAACTTTACTTAAAAACAAAAGGTTTATACAACCCTGCTATTGGAAAACTTATCCAACTGTGGGGATTTTACAGCGATAATCCTGAGAAAAATAATAACATTCCTCCTGCAGAAAAGATCCAACAACTCTTAAATAGTAACCCCAACATGTCTCATGTATCGATTAATGGTGAGATTGTTTTAGGTTCCAATACAGATCTTCAGCTTGATTTAGGTGGTTATGCAAAAGGTTATGGTGTTGATCGTCTAGTAGAACAACTCAAATCCCAAGGAATATACAATGCATTAGTAAATGCTGGTGGTGATCTTCGTGCTATTGGTAGTCCTGGAGATAGATCTTGGACAATTGCTATCCAAGACCCTAATAAAA
>JAAGZM010000871.1 GCA_024206355.1 Gammaproteobacteria bacterium
GTAAATTAACCTAAGCATTCCAAACTCACCAGACTTATAAACATCTGCCAGTCGGCGTTTTGCCCAAATATTGCCTAATTTTGATGCCTCCTCGAGCAGTTCTTTTGATCTATGGAGATCTTTTTCTACCCCATAACCTTTTAAGTACAAAAATCCAAGACAACTAAGGGTGGGTGCATACTTATACATTGAACTTTTGTTTAAAACTTTAAATGCTTCCTGGTATCTATTTTGACTTAGATAGTGCTTCCCTAAGTAATAGCCCGCAATATCGTTTTCCTCTTCAAATGCTCGAACAAAATATGATTCTGCCAAGCTTTCATTTTTTATTACACCTCGACCATCTCTGTATGCGACCCCAATATATACCATGCTTTGCATTGATCCTCTTTCCGCCAATACTTCGAGTTTTCGGATAATTTCAGCTGTTGGATAGATTTGGTAATTCTTATACAACTCAACCAATTGGCCGAAATCCGGTTCGTAAGTGTTAGGTTTAGGATTACTCACCGTCATTGCCTCGTTTAGATCATGGATCTGTATTTCAGATTTACATATTGACAAGGCTAGTCTGAAGGAGCTTCAACACTATTCATTATCAATGGATAACTATTATCAAAAGTTGAAGGACGATCTCTTTAAAATCAAAAAATTAAGTCCACTAAGCGGAAGATCTCGTCCGCTTATGTCATAAGAGCCATAGTTAAAAAATATTGAATCTCATTGCGCGGGTAAATCATAACACCATACCCCCGGCCCCCTTGAAGGGGGCGAGGCGCAGCTGCGCTACGGTGTGTCCTAGGCTATACGAAAAGTATAGGAAGCATAAAAGCCCTACCTACTGATGTCAATTTTCAAAGTAAGCGCCCTGAAATCGACCCTACTGGACATTCCAGGGCAGTAACGCCTCTATCTTATCGAGCGTATCGGCAGCCGCAATATTCTGTAGTACATTCACCAGATAATCGTATGGGTTCAGATTGTTCGCCTTGGCTGTTTCAACCAGGCAATAGCAGGTCGCACTCGCTCTGGCCCCACGCGGCGTATCGCTAAACAACCAGTTGCGCCTGCCCACTGCGAAGGGCCGGATCGCATTTTCAGCGAGGGCGTTGCTAATGTTTAAGCGGCCGTCTTCACAATAGCCGATTA
>JAAGZM010000872.1 GCA_024206355.1 Gammaproteobacteria bacterium
AAATCCCTGCCCCTGCTTTTTTCCTTGCCTTCGCTGCAATGCCAAGACCCCCAAGCCTCAAATCCTAGCTTGCATGATTTACACCCCTCCTTGTTGCGTATTTTGCGCCTTTCTAGCAAGTCGCAGTTTTTTTCTGGCTCGCTGTGCATCATAAGTGATTTATCCGACTCTCATCCTGCTTTCTCATTCTTCAGCCCGTTTCCCGACCTGCCTATGCCATTTTGAGTCCTCCATTTCATTTGCGGCTGCGAAGTAATCATTTTGCTCTAATGCTCTCCACATTTTTTTGTATCCCTTTAATCTATTGATGCCCATGTTGAATGTCATATTAATTAAAACTCTCTGCCGTACTTCAGATAATTCTAATACTATGGGGAATGCGCTTACCAAGTCTCTCGTTGCAGCTTCGATGTCATCTTTGAGCCATGCCTCGGCTAGTTCTGCCGTTATAGTTGCTTCTTCCAAGTTGTGGCCATAGCCCACCGTCAACACGCCCACTGTGTCATGGTACGGCTT
>JAAGZM010000873.1 GCA_024206355.1 Gammaproteobacteria bacterium
CGAAATTGAAGTCATCTTCGACCATGTCTAGTTCATCGATATTTGTTCTTTTTTCGCAAAATGATTCTGCTTGAACCTGCGTTAAGAATGCCAACAAGATAATCGGTAGCCATTTATGCATGGAGAACCTCATAACGCCTCAAACACCGGCTTGGTGAAGCTGGCGGCTTTTTTGGAACAAAAAAGGTGACAGCTTTACCAAGTCCGCGTGCTTTGACTTGTTAGGCATTAATTATTCCTGCATTGATTAAAATATTCAGCAAGCCTGAAAAAAGAGCCAGCCCCCCAATCACTATTACAGCAAAGTAATAACCTTTAGTGAAGGGAATAACAGCTTTTTTGTTGCGTATCAAACAATATGCAGGGTAGGTAATAATTAGTAGAAGTGCCATAGCGACACCCCAGCCCATTGGAGATAAATTTGTAAATGAATTATTTTCCGGGTCCTTCCAAATACCTGAATTCCAGGTGTCTATAAAAGTGAGCCCACCTAATATGAGAGTAATAAATGCGCCAATTATACCTCCTAACAAATATCCAGGAAGAATAGTCCAAAGTGCTAGCCCGAGAAGTTGACGCCATAAGATGTGTGGATTTGAAAAATCTAGGAGTGCCGAATTGCTTTCATGTTCCATTTCGCTGATTCCCATTCTGATGCCTAACGCCGCAAACAGCGACACCAGAAATTGGCGCGGCTTTTGCGGTCTTTGGCAAAAGGCGTGACCATTTTTGGTGTCCGCTGCTTTGCCTTGTTAACTGCCTTATTTCCCATTAATTAAATTGCCATAATCATGGTTTAA
>JAAGZM010000874.1 GCA_024206355.1 Gammaproteobacteria bacterium
AATTCGGCTAACTTTTTAGTCGTTTTTATATGTAGCCCAGGCAGTAAGTTAATAATTTTATAATCAAGATTTTTATAATCCAAGGACCATCTTATTTTTTCACAGTAATGCGATATGGGAAATTGATATAGTTTTATCATTCTGAATTAATCTGTTCCAAGTGTTGCTGAATAAAAAGAATACCATATTATTTTTAATTCGATAATTATTTACTCAATTAATGTTGACTTTAGCCGTCTAGATGTCTATATTGCATTTTATTCCAAAATACATTAAAGAGACAATTATGAAACTTGAATCAATAGCTTTGCATCACGGCTATACATCCGAAGCAACAACAAAAGCTGCAGCAGTCCCTATTTACCAGACAACTTCCTATACTTTTGACGATACTCAACACGGCGCTGATCTTTTTGATCTTAAAGTTCCTGGCAATATTTATACTCGGATAATGAATCCAACTACGGATGTCCTTGAGCAGAGGATTGCTGAAATGGAGGGTGGCATTGGTGCTTTAGCAGTTGCCTCAGGAATGGCTGCAATAACTTACGCTATTCAATGTATCTGTGACATAGGCTCTAATATCGTCAGTACTAGCCAACTTTATGGAGGTACATATAATTTATTTGCACATACTTTCCCCAAGCAAGGTATTGAGTCAAGATTCGTTTCATATAATGACTTTGAAGGTTTTGATAAAGCAATTGATGAAAATACCCGAGCGATATTTTGTGAATCGATCGGTAACCCAGCAGGTAATATCGTTGATATAGAAGAGCTTGCAAAGATTGCTCATAAACATGGTGTTCCATTAATTGTTGATAACACGGTAGCAACTCCTTTTTTGTGTAGACCCATTGAGCTAGGTGCGGATATTGTTGTGCACTCATTAACGAAATATATTGGGGGACACGGTACATCAATTGGCGGTATTATCGTTGACTCAGGAAAATTTGACTGGGTTGCTAATAAAGAACGTTTTGCTATTCTGAATGAACCTGACCCTTCTTATCACGGAGTAGTTTACACCGAAGCTTTAGGTGCAGCAGCTTATATTGGACGTTGTCGAGTTGTACCACTGAGAAATACAGGAGCAGCAATTTCGCCTTTCAATGCTTTTCAAATATTACAGGGCATAGAAACTTTAGGACTTCGTATGGAGCGTCATTGCGAAAATGCGAAAAAATTAGCTTCTTATCTAAACGAACACGATAAAGTTAAATGGGTAAACTATGCTGCACTTGAGTCTAGTCCCGATCATCAAAATTGCAATAAAATTACTGGTGGAAGAGCATCTGGAATTTTATGTTTCGGTATTGAAGGTGATGAAAAATCAGGTGGACAGTTTATAGATGCACTGCAAATGATCTTACGCCTCGTGAACATTGGTGATGCAAAATCACTTGCTTGCCACCCTGCATCTACAACGCATAGACAGCTGAATGATGATGAATTAGCAACTGCAGGCGTGAGTCGAGATTTGGTTAGAATATCCGTTGGTATTGAAAATATAGATGATATTATTGCTGATGTTAGTCAGGCTCTTGATAAAGTTGTATGATCCTAGAATCCTCAGTTGACCGGCTCTGACTTATGGTTATTTATTTCAAAACAGCAACTTACAGAAGGATTAGTATTCACCCATTGAGTGAGTTTGCCTACACATTTGATTGCACGTTTTTTAGACTTATTGACTTG
>JAAGZM010000875.1 GCA_024206355.1 Gammaproteobacteria bacterium
TAACGCTCGCAACACCGGGCAAATTGGAGCGTAGCGGAAATTTGTTCCGTGTGATTGCGCTGGTTATAAGCCAATGTAGGCCATTGCCTCGTTTGTGGAGTTGTAGTCGGTAATTTTCTGACTATGCTCGATTTTGCTACCTACAAGCACGAAATTAAAACCTAGTTCCTCACATGCTTCCTTATCCCAGATTCCATCACCAAAATAGGTACAAGCCACATCATTATGTTTAGAATGTTTTGCCTTGGCTATTGCCATGATTTCAGTTCTCTTAAAATGATCATTTGATGAAGCAATGAGCTCTTTGGAATAATTAAACCCTGCCGAATCTAGCTTTAATACCGCTGTTTCATACCATCCGCCAGTTGCGAAGGATATAGTAATGTTATTTAAACTTGCCAAGTTATTTAGAAATGAAATTGCACCAGGCACTTCTTTTGTAGGCTGTTTGTTAATATGATTTGATATGTCGCGAACAAAAATCTCTTTTACTTTGCGCTGAATTGTTTCTTTTTCCTTATCCAAGCCATGCGTTTCAATAATTTCATTTAGTATCCCTGCATCACTAACATGTTTGTAACTAGACCAATTTCGGTCTATTTCGAAACCAACTACTGCGCCTACTGCACAAGCATAAATATCTTCGTCGAATTCAAACGATTGAATTAAGGTCCCATCTATATCAAACATTACGTGATGCACTGTGGACTCTCCTTAGCTTATAACAGTTTCTTCGAAGGACGCCTGTAAAGTACTTACTATACAGGCGTCCTTCTAGTTCTATGGCTGATAATCGCATATACTTGATATTAAGGGAATGACATGGAGCAAGTCAATGGACAAGGAAAGTCGAGAAAA
>JAAGZM010000876.1 GCA_024206355.1 Gammaproteobacteria bacterium
AAAGCTTTACACTAACTATAGCGCTGCTATTTTCGCTAAAACACCGGCTCAAATTGATTACTATAACACTACATTAGTAGAGGGTAATTACGTCGTAGTTAATTGTGAGAAACTAAAAGTTGATGTTAGTGAGAGCAACGGTAAGCAGTATATTAAGCTTCAAATGGAAAACGCAAGGCTAGAAGGTGCAAAATACATTGAATCTAAACAGGGCGGATTCCAGCAAGCACCAGCGCAGCAGCAATACCAACAACAACCGCCAGCGCAAGGAGGATTCCAGCAACAAGCGCCACAGCAGCAAGGCGGTTTCCAACAGCAACGACCTATGCACCAGGCTATGGCGCAAAATGGAATACAGCCAAACCAGCAATCGCCACAAATTGATTATGATGATGACTTAGCTTTCTAACAAACAATAACTAAATAGCCTGTATAAACCGTACAGGCTAAACAAGAGGTAATTATAATGGCTATATGTATGGAAACAGAAAGAGATTTAAGTAATGCAAATATTGAATATCTGGAGAAGCTGCAACAATTAGAAAATGAATTTATAGATGAAATAGTTTCTAATCTTGGGCTTGAGGATGAGATA
>JAAGZM010000877.1 GCA_024206355.1 Gammaproteobacteria bacterium
CGCCTGATTAAAGTTTTTGCCATTGTCCAAAGAGCGTTGATGCCAAAGCTGATGTTCCTTCCCATCAAACTGAGTCCAAATAATATCAACTTGGCGATCATTACTGATCAAATGTGGATGTCCTGCCTGCTTTGATTGATCTCCAATAGACAAAGGCGTAGTTAAAGTCTTACCGCTATCATCACTATAGGCATAAAATATACCTTTACCATTATCGCCCTGATTGAACCACACCATATGATAGCGATTTTCGTCACTGATACTGAGCCCACCACCGTGATGAGGACAACCATTGATATACCAATGATCATGGCTAACCTGTATAGGCGTTGTTTGTTCATTCACCGTTAGCAGAGCAAATTCTCGGATATTATCGCCATAGATATGCCGCCATAAAATAGCGAGGTTACCATGCTGGTTGAAGTCCATAGCAATGCGACAACAAACACAAGTATTGTTAGCTAACTGTTGATTACTAAAGTTGGGGTTCCCTTTACGTATATTAGCTTCTGCAAGAAATAATGCCGAACCATTCGATTCCTTTCCTTGTTTTCTTAGTTGATAAGATAGTCTTCCATCTAACCAGACAATACTAATATCACCTTCTGGACTGACCAATAATTCATTAAAGCTATGACCCGCTAATAAATTATCATTGTTGATAGTTACTGGTGCAGAGAATGTTCTTCCGTAGTCATTGGAGTAACTAAAGCGCACATCAGCGGTATACTTTTTTTCCTTTGGTGTTGCCCAGGATAAATAAACACCGTTGTAATTATCAAAAGCAATTTTGGGACGGTTTTCATTTCTTGCTGAAATTTTCTCAGTAGGAATGGTTACTTTTATGGGTTGAGTAAACAGAGCTCCATTGTCCTTTGATATCTCAAAATATATGTTCTGTTTAAAGCTCCATAATCGCCACAAATCCCCATTGGGTGCAAAAGCTGAGGTCACAGTTTGGGCACAAGAGATATTGGCAGTGGTACAAGACTTATCATCTTTAGCAGCTGTTGCTTGATGTTGATGCTCCATTGCAGTAACACTGAAACTTAATGCTAAAGATATTAATATTAGACCAATAAGTTTTTGTACCTTTGATAACATAAAATCACTCCAAAACTGACTGCTTATTTCCATTGATAATTCATACCTACATAGATAGTTCTTGGTGAACCTGGAGACCA
>JAAGZM010000878.1 GCA_024206355.1 Gammaproteobacteria bacterium
AAGTAGCTGTGATTTCAGATTGCACCTGTTCAGACTGAACAACTTCACGCCCTGACACTTCTCTCATGTCTGCCCAGCATTTATGAACATTCACCCATGTCTTAGTTGTGCCACCCATTGAGCCTTTACTTTCAATTGGCTCCTGAATGATCACTCTGTGAATCATTTTACCTGCTTTCATAATGCGTGGATTTTATACTGATTTAAGAGATATTCAGCACTTAGCGGAACTGAGTTTATTGATACTGCTGTAATATGATTTTCTCTTTGATCATACATCGATCCAATCAAGATCAAACCAGCCTGATCTATGCCTTCTGGTATAGATGTATAACCTGACTGGTACGTGATCACAACATTTTCATAGTTTTTGTTAGTGTCAGGCCATGAATTATCATAAACTGGCATTAAGATTGCTTTAATTTCCCTTGTATCAAGAAAATAATCGGCTTGTGTTTGTTGCGCACCATCAGTGTCATAGTAAGTTATGCTCGCTATTGATTGCACATTTTGTTTTTTCAGGGTAATTTCAGACTCAAAATCATTTAATTTGTCTATGCTTTCAGTGTCTAAAATTGAAATATTTGTAAAATTTTCGGCAAATTGA
>JAAGZM010000879.1 GCA_024206355.1 Gammaproteobacteria bacterium
CGATGTAGTCGATCGCATTGGAGAACAGGTCAACACCTGACAAAGATCCGAATAGAATGTTCAGATTCTGCTCGTCCTCTGCAAACAGGACGTCGGTGCGCGCCGTTACGTACTGCCAGGTGAGGAAAATGGTATCGGGACTCGCTCTCTGGCCCATTATGTAATTCCACCGCAGTTCGTCTCCTGACCAGATGCGTCTCTTTGCCCGGAATCCGACGTGGGTCGCGTTGTAAAAAAATTGCACGCTTGCTGCGTCATCCGACTCGGCATTGTTGAACATATCGAAGAGCGGCATCATCACGTTCTTGTTGTCGAGCAGCATTCGCCTGGTACGAACCATGAACCCAAGGTCTAAAAATTGGTCCATTGACACGTGCTCCGGCTCGATAACGTGGTTGAGGGCGTCGTTCGAGTTGTATCCCGTCCCGAATTCCGTGCCATCGTAAGCGGCCTCGAGCTCCCGAGTAATTTTTCGGATTTCCGCCACCAGGGAGGGCATCTCCAGCAGCTCCAACTCGTCATTTGTTGCCCCGAGAATGTTTGTCTTGCAGTTCCTCTGCATGCTCTCGAACCACAACAAAGCAGGAGCAGGAGCAGGAGCAGGAGAAGGAGCAGGTGCCTCGAAGGTGGCCTCGCCAGCCTCCTTGCACCTCTCGTGGCCATACTCGCCCTCAACCTGGATGAAGCACTGCACAATTTCGCCATCAGAACCGTCGTAGCTGAGCACCTCAGTGTACTCGTCCTTCAGGAGCGTCTTGTCGTAGTCGCCCTCGGCAACGGCAACCCTCGACAACTCGTTGTCCTCAAGGTTCTTGCAGGTGATCGGGTCAGCTCCGAGCAGGATGCTGCTTGGTCCCTGTATTGCACGGGCCACGCGATCACCTCCCGCAGCGAGTCCAGGACGTCGTCCATGCCCTCCAGCTTCGTCCCGCTCCCCGTGGGTCGCCCGCAACCCGTGGGCCCGTCGTCGGCCGGGTTTCTCCCC
>JAAGZM010000880.1 GCA_024206355.1 Gammaproteobacteria bacterium
ATACACCGGGCCACTACCGCGGGCGCAGAAGGTCGAGACAGCAAATTCTATCCGCGCATTCTTGCTTGAGATTGCAGATATGGCCGAGGTTTACCCTGACGCGGTTGATATTCCCAACGTAGACGACGCGCTTCGAGAGATCGCAACGCTACGAGGGGTGCCGGCAACGTCGCTGAATTCAAAGAAGGACGTTAAGAATACCCGCGAGGGACGCGCAGCCGCTGCGCAACAAAGGCAGGGGGTTATCGATGCTGGTGAGGCAGGCAACGCAGCGCAAGCTATGGGTGCCGGGGCTGATGCAATGGGAGTTGATAAGCAGCAAATATTAAAGGCCGTAGGCAAGAGTGTCGCCGGTGGCGCTTAAAAAGAAAGCAATCACGGCGACCACCGCAAGCGAGCAGCTGCGGGTGGCTTACGGGCGCTGCTTTTCATCACGCGATGGGAAAATAGTGCTTGCTGATCTCAATAAGCAGTTTTATGACGGGAAAATGGACGGTTCCGATCTTAACCGAGAAGTGGGCAAACGGGACGTTATGCGCCACATCAAAACGAGGCTAAACAATGGCTGATGAACCAACCGCAGGAACAACAGA
>JAAGZM010000881.1 GCA_024206355.1 Gammaproteobacteria bacterium
ACATTTTTCATTGTTGTTTGACATTGATTGTTAACTTTTATAAATGCTCCATCCATGTCGATGCACATATTTTCTAAGCCCCAACCTTGAGTATTAGGGCGTCTACCTATTGTAACTAATACTTTGTCAGCTTCGATAGTCTTTGCTTTATCGTTTTTATCGGAATAGTGGAGCGTTACAGTACCGCCTTCATCAGAAACAGAATTAGCTCGAGCTTTATAAATAACCTCTATTTGATGCTTCTTTAACCAAGTACTTATTGGTTTCGTCATTTCCTTATCATACAGAGGTAATAGTCGGTCAAGACCTTCAATAAAAGTTACTTTTGCACCTAATTTTCGATAGACGATACCCATTTCAAGTCCAATATATCCAGCGCCAATAACAACAAGATGCTTAGGCAATTCAGTTTGCTGTAGAGCTTCTGTGGATGATATAACATTTTTGCTGAAAGGGATTGATGGTAATTCAGTGACTTTAGAGCCATTGGCTAAAATAACATGCTCAGTAGTAATCGTCACAAGTCCATCAACAGTTTCTACTTCACAGGTTTTAGCGTTCTTGAAATTTGCCCAACCTTTTATCTGATTAACACCATTCTTTTTAAGTAAACCTTCAACACCAGTACTTAACCGATTTATAATAGATTCTTTCCAATCCATCATTTTATTAAGATCTAACTCAGGTACTGATGACACTGATATACCGAGTTTTCCTTCACCAGTATGGGCGTTTATTTCCTCAAAACGAGTTGCTGCATGAATTAAAGCTTTTGATGGAATACAACCTCTAATTAGACAAGTTCCCCCCGAACGCTCACCTTCGACAATAACGGTATCTAAACCTAATTGACCAGCACGTATAGCTGCGACATAACCACCAGGTCCAGCGCCAATAATTAATACTTTACAAGAAATAGACTTCATATTAATTCTCCATGAACAAAGTCGCAGGATTTTCAAGCAAGCCTTTGATTTCTTGCACAAATAACGTTGCTTCCCAACCATCAATGATACGATGATCAAAAGAAGCAGAGATATTCATGATATCTCTAGGAATAAATCCACCATCTTTCCAAACCGGACGTTTAGCAATTTTGTTTATACCTATAATTGATACTTCTGGAGAATTAATAACAGGAGTCGTTACAATTCCACCCATTGGGCCGAGACTTGTTATGGTAATTGTTGAGCCAGCTAATTCTTCACGGACGACTGTGCCATTACGAGCAGCAGTAGATAATCTTTTAACCTCAGCAGCCGATTGCCAAATAGTTAGTGCTTCAGCATGCTTGACCACTGGAACAACTAAACCATTATCCGTCTGTGTAGCTATCCCAACGTGAGCTGCACCGTATCGATGAACAATATTCTGCTCATCATCATAGCGTGAACTCATTTCAGGATGTACTTTAACTGCCTTAGATAACGCTTTGATTATAAAAGGTAAAATTGTTAATTTAGATTGATCATCTCGACGCTCTATGTTCAGTTTATGACGAAGTGATTCTAGCTCGCTAACATCGACTTCTTCAACATAAGTAAAATGTGGGATACGTTGCATAGTATCTTGCATGACACTAGCAATCTTTCGTCTAAGACCGATCACCTTGATTTCTTCAACCGAATGGTTGGGAAGAGCGCTCTGAGGGGCCACAGGTGCAGTGCCAGAAGCATTATTAGCAATATAATTATCAAGATCATCGTGGGTGATAATGTTTGCACGTGCTGTACCTTGTACAAAATGCAGATCAATGCCTGCATTTCTAGCGCGTTGCCTAACAGCTGGTGCTGCGATAGGTTTTTCACCTTCTGGTCTTGGAATTCCCATATGAGGTGTTGATGTTCGCTTTGAAGGCTCTGAAGAAGCCTCTGTCACAGTTGTATTTACGATTAGATCTTCAACAACAGGCTTTTTAACCGGTTTTGCTACGGGTTCTTTTGTAGATTGTTTAGTGTTGACAGCTGTATTGCTACTAATATTTCCTTCACCTTCAACTTCAAGGCGAATAAACTCAGCACCTACAGCCATCATATCGCCCGCTTCAGCACCTATCCAAACAAGCTTTCCGTCAATGGGAGAGGGAATTTCTACTGATGCCTTGTCTGTCATGACTACACAGATAACTTCATCTTCTTCAATGCTATCGCCAACTTTAACTGGCCATTCGACAATTTCTACTTCAGCAATACCCTCACCAATATCGGGTACATTTATACCGTAATTTCCTTTCATACCAGTAACCTTAGTCATTTGTTAAGCCTCCATCACTTTTCTCAAGTTTTCACCTAATCGCGTAGGTCCTGGAAAATAATCCCATTCCTGAGCATGTGGGTAGGGTGTGTCCCATCCTGTTACACGTTCGATCGGTGCTTCAAGATAATGTAGGCAGTGCTTTTGCACTATCGTTATTAATTCAGCTCCAAAGCCACAGGTTTTAGTAGCTTCATGAACAACAACACAGCGACCAGTCTTCTTCACAGAATCTATAATTGCTTGCTCATCAAGTGGCAAGAGGCTTCGAAGATCGATAATTTCAGCATCAATCCCAGTTTCTTCAACGGCAGCTTGAGCAACATAAACCATTGTTCCATAAGCTAATATTGTCAGTGCTTCACCTTCGCGAACTGTAGATGCCTTTCCTAGCTGAACAGTGTAATGTCCTGTAGGTACTTCGCTAGCAGTATGATCATACCAAGGTGTTACAGGTCTGTCATGGTGGCCGTCAAAGGGCCCGTTATAGAGGCGCTTTGGTTCTAAAAATATAACCGGATCATCATCTTCAATTGCAGCTATTAACATGCCTTTCGCATCGTAAGGATTCGATGGCATGACTGTTTTGAGTCCTGCTATATGAGTAAAAAGAGCTTCCGGACTTTGACTGTGAGTTTGCCCACCATAAATACCACCACCACAAGGTGTTCTAATCGTTATTGGTGCATGAAATTCACCCGATGAACGATATCTCAAACGAGCAGCTTCTGATGCAATTTGATCATAAGCAGGCAAGATATAGTCAGCAAACTGAATCTCAGGAACAGGGCGTAATCCATAAGCGCCCATTCCAACAGCAGCACCGATTATACCGAGCTCGCTAATTGGGGCATCAAATACTCTAGACTTGCCGTATTTCTGTTGTAAACCTTCAGTTGCTCGAAACACACCACCGAAGTAGCCGACGTCTTCACCAAAAACGACTACATTTGAGTCTTCTGCCATTTTAACGTCAAGCGCATCACGGATAGCTTCAATCATGTTTTTACGAACTATTCTTGTATCAGTCATGACTAAACTCCTACTTCTTGGCGTTGTCTGCGTAGATGTGGCGGCATCTCTTTAAATACATGATTAAACATTTCATCTGCACCAGGAGCAGGGCCATTACCTAGAGTACCAAAGCTTTCGGCTTCTTTTACAGCAGCCTTCACTTCATCTTTGATATCTTTGGCCATCGCTTCGTGTTTTTCTTCACTCCAGATCCCGATATGGATCATATGAGCTTTAAGTCTGTCGATTGGATCTCCTAGTGGCCAAGCCTTATATTCATCTTTGGGACGGTACTTAGAAGGATCATCAGATGTTGTGTGAGCAGCAGCTCGGTAGGTTAACCATTCGATAATACTAGGCCCAAGATTATTTCTGGCACGCTCAATTGCCCACTGTGAAGCAGCATAAACAGCTAAGAAGTCATTACCATCAACTCGTAGTGAAGGAATGTTAAAACCATGTCCACGACATGCAAAGTTAGCAGCTTGCCCGCCTGCAAAGCCTTGAAATGATGAAATAGCCCATTGATTATTG
This sequence comes from Gammaproteobacteria bacterium, assembly GCA_024206355.1. Lineage (GTDB taxonomy): Bacteria > Pseudomonadota > Gammaproteobacteria > Enterobacterales. The sequence continues at coordinate 3,802 of JAAGZM010000881.1, forward strand.
ACAACATTTAGAACAACTGGAGGTTTATAAACAGAAGCAAATACAAGTGCAGCATGAAAATCGCTTTCAGCAGTTGAGCCGTCTCCAACCCAAGCAGATGCAATCTTATCATCACCCTTAATTGCAGATGCCATTGCCCAACCAACAGCTTGAATATATTGAGTTGTTAAGTTTCCTGAAATGGAGAAAAAATCAGCTTCTTTTGCAGAGTACAAGGTGGGTAAAGAATGCCCCTCAAGCTTGTCTCCGGAGTTACTGAATACTTGGTTAATCATTTCAACGAGAGGATAGTCTTGTGTTACTAGTAAACCTTGTTGTCGATAGGTTGGAAAACACATATCTCCTTTGCTTAATGCCAACTTCTGCCCACAGGCTATAGCTTCTTCACCTCTGCACTGTGCATAAAAAGAGGTTTTACCTTGTCGTTGAGCCATAAGCATACGATCATCTAAAGTACGAGTTTTCAACATAACTCTCATACCATTAACCAAAAACTCAGGTGAAAAATCTATATTCCAAGGACCAACAGCTTCGTTATCATCATTAAGTATTCGTACTAAACCAAAAGCTAAGTCATGCATGTTTTGTGGTGGGCTATCAACTTCTGGCTTGCGTGTTTTTCCTGCTTCAGGAACACTGATGTAACTGAAATTTGGCTTGTCACCTGGTCTAGATAGTGGTTCAGGAACATGTAAACTAAGGGGTTTATTTTTACTCATTTCAGGAGTCCTTTTAAATAAAGTCTAACCATAAAACAATATACTTTAGATGTTGATTTTGATGACATGTTTAGATGCACTAAATATAGCATAAATGTAGTTAACGAATCCTACTAAAATATTCTGTTCACATTGCATTTATGGTTATCTATGCCAACAATTTGAGTTATATTAGTCAAATACGCTAAAATACATCAAAATATTAATCTTCATAAATAAGAAATACAGGTAATTAGTCAATGGAAAGTTTCTGCGTAGATGCTACGGATATACTTATTTTAAAAATACTTCAGCAGGATGCTGGTATTTCAAATACTGAACTAGCAGAAAAAATTTCTTTATCTCCATCTCCTTGTTCAAGACGAGTCAAATTATTAGAAGAGGCGGGCTTTATTAAAGGAAAAGTAACGTTACTCGATCCAAAAACTGTTGGATTGCCTGTTAACGTCTTTATCCAAATAACATTGAGCCGTCAGAGAAAGAATAATCTAGAAGATTTTGAAAAAAGTATCTCTCAATGGCCTGAAGTGATGGAATGCTACTTAATCACTGGAGATATCGACTATCTCATTCGA
>JAAGZM010000882.1 GCA_024206355.1 Gammaproteobacteria bacterium
CTGAATAGTACAAACTACATAAACTGCAACAACATTTTTTTAATAATATTTGACGAACTAATTTCCTATTAAAACAATATGCCATATACTCAAGGAGTCATTCATAAAAAGGATAGATCTGATGAGTACTGCTGCTAAGAAACCTGCTGCTAAGAAACCTGCTGCTAAGAAACCTGCTGCCAAGAAACCTGCCGCCAAGAAACCTGCTGCCAAGAAACCTGCTGCCAAGAAACCTGCTGCTAAGAAACCTGCTGCCAAGAAACCTGCTGCTAAGAAACCTGCCGCTAAGAAACCTGCCGCCAAGAAACCTGCTGCTAAGAAACCTGCCGCTAAGAAACCTGCTGCTAAGAAACCTGCTTTTGATCCAACTGTTGTTGGTAATGATAGTGAAAAACAACTAAAAATGGCTTCGGATAATATAGATCGTCATATGAAGAAGCTTGCGAATATTGATACTCGTGTGTTAATTGCAAAAGATAAGCTTACTGAACTTCAAGATCTCATTCATGAAAAACATATGGAGTTTCAGAAAGTAAACAGCGCTGCTGCCAAAAGAGCTTTGATAAATGCTCGAAATAAAATGGTTAATCACAAACATTTCATGACAACAATTCGAGAAAAACGAGCTGAAGTAGCAAACGCTCTGAAAGATCACAAATCGTTACATAAGACTTACGAATCAGTTGTTTCACACCTTGAAAAAGGAAGATTGAACGCCATAAAAGAAGCTAAGAAAGCTGAAGTTGCTTTCATGAAAAAGCTTCATAAAATTGAAGCGAAGATGCTAAAGAAAGCTGAAGAGATTAAGAAAATGATTAGTTAAATACTTTTATTAATCTTATCTTTTTTGGGGGAGCTTATGCTCCCCTTTTTATTTTTCATCCAAACTTTTCTGGAAATTTATGCAATGACCGACTCAGTAAATGACGAAAGTAGTAAAAGTGCTTACACAACGCTCAAAAATTTATTACAGTTTGTCCTGCCTTATAAAAAGGTTTTGCTTGCTGCTGGTTTAGCTTTGCTTGTAACGTCTGCCGTGACTTTGTCAATTGGTCAAGGTGTACGGCTCATTATTGATGATGGCTTCGCTGCTGGGTCGCGAGATGGTCTTATCTCCGCAGTTGAATTTTTGATTTTTTTAGCTGGCCTTATGGCCATTGGAACATTTATACGCTTTTACCTTGTTTCATGGCTGGGTGAAAGGGTTAGTGCTGATATTCGGCAGGCTGTTTTTGATCATTTATTAACCTTGCACCCTAGTTATTTTGAAATGAATAAAAGTGGTGAAATAATGTCTCGCATTACCACTGATACAACGCTATTACAATCGATTATTGGTTCGTCTTTTTCGATGGCACTGCGCAGCACTTTAATGCTTATTGGCGCAGTTATTATGCTTTTGATCACCAGCATTAAGATGACTTTAATGGTGCTTGTTGGCGTTCCTCTCGTTTTAGTTCCTGTATTGATTTACGGTAAACGTGTTAGAAAATTATCAAAGAAGAGTCAGGATTCTATTGCTGATATTGGAAGCTATGCCGGAGAGGTTATTCGTCATATAAAAACAGTCCAAAGCTTTACTAATGAAGTAAAAGAAACTCAGTCATTCCACTCAGAAGTTGAAACTGCCTTTGTTATTGCTCGTAAACGAATATTACAACGTTCGTTTTTAATCGCTATAGTTATTTTAATGGTCTTTGGTGGATTAACAGCAATGATATGGTCTGGTGGTAATGCTGTTTTGACAGGAAATATGAGTGGTGGTGATTTAGGGGCATTTGTATTTTATGCATTTATGGTTGGAAGTGCTTTTGCAACAGTTTCTGAGGTCTATGGCGAACTTCAAAGGGCAGCTGGTGCTACCGAAAGATTAATGGAACTACTTCATGTTAAATCTGAAATAATGCCTCCTGAAGAGAATGTTATCGACGCTAATACCTTATCTCCAAGTATTACTTTCAATGAAGTTGGATTCAACTACCCTTCTCGACCCGATCATAAAGCACTGGACAACTTAACACTCGAAATTATACCGGGACAAAGCCTTGCGCTTGTTGGTCCGAGTGGAGCTGGTAAATCAACAATTTTTGAGTTGCTTCAACGATTCTATGATCCACAATCGGGACAAATTTCACTCGATGGCCAGTTACTTTCAAATTTAGATCCCAAGGCGCTTCGTCAACAGATGGCCTTGGTTCCTCAGCTACCAGCTTTATTTAGTAATAATGTTTGGCACAATATTCGTTATGGCAACATTGAAGCTACTGAACAACAAATAATTGATGCAGCAAAAGCGGCCCATGCCGATGAATTTATCCAAACTTTACCGGAGGGATACGACAGTTACCTAGGGGAGCAAGGTGTTCGCTTATCAGGAGGTCAGCGTCAAAGAGTTGCTATTGCCAGAGCTATTTTGAAAAATCCAAAAATACTGCTTCTTGATGAAGCAACAAGTGCTCTTGATGCTGAGAGTGAACAGCATGTTCAACAGGCGCTTCAAGCTCTGATGAAAAATCGGACTACCGTTATTATTGCCCATCGATTATCAACCATTTTACATGTTGATAAAATAGCGGTGATGGAACAAGGCAAATTGATCGCAACAGGAACACACCATCAACTGATTGAGTCATGCCCGTTGTATAAACGATTAGCAGATCTACAATTTAATGATGGAGAACAAACTCAAGCTGTATAGGTTTCTCGTA
>JAAGZM010000883.1 GCA_024206355.1 Gammaproteobacteria bacterium
AGGTCAGCCCAATAACCTGTTTTCAGTAACCCTGTTTGTTTTTCTCTAAAGGCGGAATAAGCTGCCCAATTAGTGTAACCACGGATAGCTTCTTCAATTGTTACTGTTTGTTCAGGATGCCATCCTCCCATAGGTTGAAGCTTTTTATCTTGGCGCTGAATTGCTGAATGTAGACCATAAAAGATATTATGATCAGAACCAGGCAAATCAGAATTAAATGTCAATGGAACACCTTCTAGGCGAAGAGTTCTCCATGCGTAGGCGCCTTTTATACGATCACTTCCTAATCGTTCTTCTGCCCATGTCTTATCTTCAACTGCATGAGGTGGTTCCATAGATGCAATGATATTCAGGTTTTTGAAATACTTAAAATCATCAGGATGTACCACCTGTGCATGTTCAATACGGTGGCGCATATTGGTATTACTGGCTGCGGATTTGGCAAAATAGGCTAAAGTCTCTCTATTACCAGCATCACCTATGGCATGGACACCTACCTGAAAACCTGCTTCAATCATTTTATCGACGATTTCACTATCAAAGCCGTAACCCTCTCCGCTGACTCCTCGATGACCTTCTCGATCACTGTAATCTTCAATCAACCGAGCACCTCTTGAACCCAGTGCACCATCGTAATAAGCCTTAACTGCGCGGATATCTAAAAAACCTTCGGGATCAATTAGAGGTCCTTTTTTTAACCAGATTTCCGATAAGTCTTTGTCTCGAGCAGAGAGCATTGCATACATGCGAATTGGCAGCATATTGTTTTTTTGTAACTGTTCAAGAGCTGCAATATGGAGTGTTTCTGCTCCCGCTTGATGTATCGCAACAAAACCATCTTTTGCCATTTGTTGCATCCCATCTTTGATGTACTCTGCAAACTTATCAATACTGGGCTGTGGTATTTTGTCAGCAACAAGAGTGGTAGCTCTGTTAAGTAAAATGCCGGTTGGCACACCGGTATCATCTCTTACAATTTCACCACCTACAGGAGCTTTAGTGTCTTTGTCTATCTGTACTATTTCAAGTGCTTTGCTGTTAACCCATACGGCAAAACCATGCAGGCTTTTAAGGTATACAGGATTGTCAGGAAAGGCTTCATCTAATATTTGTCGATTAGGATAATTATTCGCCCAAGCTCCCTCATCCCAACCTTGCCCTATAACCCAGTCGTCAGTTTTAAGATTCGTTGCGTATTCCTTAAGTTTGATCACCGCGGCTTCTGGTGTCGGTATATCAGTCAGATTAACTCGTTGTAGGAGTTCACCAAATTCAGCAATATGTACGTGCGAATCGACAAGTCCTGGAATAACAGTTGCACCTTTGAGATCGATAACTTGTGTTAATTTTCCTTCGTATTGTTTTGCTGCAATTGATTTTCCTACGAATAAAATTTCCCCATTACTAATAGCGATAGCTTCCGCATCTGCATGCCAACCAGTTTCGTTATATGGTGCACTATTTGAAGGGGTTCCATCTAGAGCAGGCTCGTCCCAATCAAGGCTGTAAATGTTTCCATTAATTAAGATTGTATCAGCTATAGTTGTTGCTACTACAGGCTCTGTTTTATCAGTGCTTTTTGGTTCAGAGCATGAGCTAAGCAGAAGTAAAATAAATATCACTATTAATCGTTGCAACATATTCAATCTCATTTGTAATTGTAAATGACCTATTATTTCCTGAACTGATTCAGGCTCTGTAGTATATCAACAAGCAGTCTATCAAATTTTTGTTGTTTGAGAAGTTTAATTATTTGAATTACGGGAATGTCCATATACTGCCCTGTCTATTTATATACTGTTAAACTGCAAA
>JAAGZM010000138.1 GCA_024206355.1 Gammaproteobacteria bacterium
CGGTCATCAAATGGCGCATCATTATCAACATCATATCGTCTATCACCACAAATAGGATGTCCATTTGATGCACAGTGCACTCTAATTTGATGTGTTCTTCCGCTAGCAGGTCTCGCTTCTATGAGGCTGCAATTTTTATTGATCTGTAAAAGTTTAAAACGAGTCAATGATGGTTTACCTTCTGCTGAAACAACTGTAATCCTTTCTCCTGATTTTAAAGTGGACTTCTCTAAAGCCGTATCAACGTGTTTTAGCTCTTTTGGCCAAATGCCTGAAACGATAGCCTGATAAATTTTATTAATCTGTCGTTCACGTAGCTGCTGATGTAAATAACGAAGAGTACTACGCCTTTTTGCAATCATCAAACAACCGGATGTTTCTCGGTCCAGCCGATGAACTAGCTCAAGGTATTTTTGATTCGGCCTTAAACTTCTCATTGCCTCTATGACACCAAAAGATAAACCAGAGCCACCATGAACGGCAATTCCTGAAGGTTTATTTAAAACAATAAGCAGTTCACTCTCATAAACAATTTGTTCTTCAAGACGCTTAACGTCGTTCAGTGACGTTGATGGGCCTTCAGCTCTTGGTTTTTGATAAATAGGGGGAATACGTACTTTATCATCCGCTTGCAATCGATAAGGAGGTTTAATACGTCCTTTATTGACTCGCACTTCGCCCTTTCTAAGCATCTTATATATTCGTGTTTTGGGAACACCTTTTAGATAGTTCAGCAAAAAATTATCGATACGTTGCCCTGCTTGATCTGATTCAATCGATAGAATATGAACTGAAGTGTATTTTACATTGAAATCATTCATGGCGAGATACTAGCACTTTTATACACTAAGGTTAAAAGTAAATTGCTGCTTCTGTAGGTTACTGTTATAGTGTCCGCCGAAACGTTGACAAATATAAGCAACTTTTCAGGAAATGTCCTTTGATAGAGCTGTTAGAAATAAGTAATAGCAACTAAACAATAGTAGTACAAAAATTCAAATATAATGAATTTACTATCAAGGAAAAATTGTGACAAAAACAAATTACAGCGATAGTTTTTGAATAATTTAAAACTATCAAATTAAATACAACCACTGTGACTGACAATAGCAGATACAGGGTCGAGTTCCAGCCAATAGCTGGTTAAAGAAATGAATTTAACTGCTTGCCATAATTGGGCATTCAGATAGTAAATTAATTAATGAAGCTGACAGAAATATTAACAAATATTGCTGACACCTTACATTAACTAAGTAAATTAACTTATTGATTCAAATGATAATATTAAAAAAGTAACAATAGTTAAATATCTCTACGCATCAGCATCTTTTATACTGAGCGTCTGTTGTTTATATATCACTTATCACTCGCCCTCGTCTAAGTCAGTCACCACAAGACTGAGTAAATAAAATGAAAAGAATGTTAGTAAATGCAACCCAAGCTGAAGAGCTTCGTGTTGGCATGGTAGATGGCCAGAGACTGTATGACTTAGATATTGAAGTCCCAGGCAGAGAACAAAAAAAAGCAAATATATATAAAGGCAAAATCACTCGAGTAGAACCATCGCTTGAGGCAGCATTTATTGATTATGGCGCAGAGAGACACGGCTTCCTACCAGTAAAAGAAATCGCAAGAGACTACTTCCCTGAAGGCTACCAAGTTAAAGGGCGTCCGAATATCAAAGACATTATCAAGGAAGGACAAGAAATTATTGTTCAAATTGAGAAAGAAGAAAGAGGTAATAAGGGTGCAGCCCTAACTACTTTCATCAGCTTAGCAGGTAGTTATTTGGTTCTTATGCCTAACAATCCTCGCGCTGGCGGTATTTCAAGACGTATTGAAGGTGAAGAGCGTTCCGAATTACGAGCAACTTTAAATAGCGTAAAGGTTCCTCAAGGTATGGGGCTGATAATCAGAACAGCTGGTGTTGGTCGAGTTGCTGAAGAGCTTCAGTGGGATATGTCGGTTCTTGAACAATTATGGAGTGCTATCAAGAAAGCAGCCAATGATCGAGCTGCGCCTTTCCTTATCCACCAAGAAAGTGATGTCGTCATACGTGCAATTCGTGATTATTTACGCCCTGATATAGGTGAAATTTTAATTGATAGCAAAGAAGCTTACGATAGAGCACGCCGTCATGTTGAGCTCGTAAGGCCTGACTTTGTTAATCATGTCAAACTATATCAAGATGAAATTCCACTCTTCAATCGTTATCAAATTGAATCTCAAATCGAAAGTGCATTTCAAAGAGAAGTACGTCTGCCATCGGGTGGAAGTATTGTTATCGATCCTACTGAAGCATTAATCTCGATTGACATTAACTCCTCTAAAGCAACAAAAGGGAGTGATATTGAAGATACTGCAAGAAACACTAACGTTGAATCAGCACAAGAAATTGCTCGCCAACTTAGACTAAGAGATATAGGTGGTTTGATCGTTATCGATTTCATCGATATGCATCAATCTAGAAATCAACGTGAAGTAGAAAATGTACTCAGAGAAGCACTTAAGCGCGATCGCGCAAGGATCCAAGTAGGTCGCATTTCACGTTTCGGTTTGTTAGAAATGTCTAGACAACGTTTGCGCCCTTCTCTTGGCGAATACAGTAATATTGTTTGCCCAAGATGTAGTGGTGTCGGTAACATCAGAAATATTGAATCGCTAGCACTTTCTATTTTAAGACTGATCGAAGATGAATCGATGAAAGAAAGTACCGGGCAAATCGAATGTATTTTACCCGTAGAAGTAGCAACTTTTTTATTGAATGAGAAACGAAAAACAATTCAACGCCTTGAAAAGCGTCAGAATACTAGGGTTATAGTTGTACCCAATCCCTATATGCAAACGCCTCAGTATGAAGTTCGCAGATTACGCACAGGTGAAGAGTCTGATCAAGTTAGTTACTCTATGGCTCAACAGCCTGAGTTTGATAGCACTATCGCTAGCGAGCCTGAAGTCGTCAGAACAAATGCTGATGTTCCTGCAGTTTCAATGGTTGCCCCTGCAGCGCAAATGCCTGTTGCAGCACAAAAGAAAGCTGCTGTTGAAAAAGCCAAAAGCGAAGTTAAAAAGCCAGGTATATTTGCAAGAATAAAGGCGGCTCTATTTGGCACAGGTAAAGAGCCAGAGAAGAAAAAACAACCAACTCGAAATCAAAATCAACGTAATCGAGGAAGAAATCCTCGTTATAAGGGCAAAAATCAAAACCGTCGAAATCAAAACAAAAAACAACAGAATCAACAGAGCAATCAAGCGAAAAGCAATGCGAATAAAAATCAGCAGACAAAACCTAATCAAAAGCACAAAGATGCTGAAAATACTAATCGCCAGCAGAACAAGCCAGTAACGAATGCGAATAGCAATAATAACAATGCTAACTCTAATGTAAATACCAATGAGAGCAATGCTGCAGCAAAGAAAAATCGTCCGCAAAGAAAGCCTCGTGCACAACGCAGACAGCCAAAGAATACTGACAACAATACTGTTGACAATAAAATCAGTCAAAAAGTTGAAGACGTGAAAGTAACTGAGGCCGTAGAAACTGATAAATCAGCAACTTCAACAGGTACCGATGAGAATAAATCAACTCGACAACCTGAAAAGAAGTCTTCAAGACATCCTGCTAGACGTAGAACTCGTAAACCTGCTGCTAAACAACAGAAAGAGACAACGCCTAATGAGAATGTAGAAGATAAACTGGTTACAGCAGATAAGCCTCCAGCAGCTAAATCTAAATCAAGAGATCCTGCTAAGAAAAAACCTGCTCCCTCAGCTGATAAAGTATCTGAAAATGAGTCAGCGCCTGAAACAAGTACTGCAAAGGAAACAAAACCTGCCGCTACAAAAGTAGAAATAAAGAAAGATGCTCCTAAAGCTAAAGCGAAGCAACCTGCAACATCGGCAGCAACGACTCCGGCAGCTGCGCCAAAGAATGCACTTACATCTTCAAAAACTGACAAGCCAAAGGCAGTAGCTAAGAAACCAAAGACTACGGTTCCAGTTAAACCTGCAGCAACAACATCTCCTGCTACTGCGCAAGGATCAGGACCTGCATCAGCACCTGCATCAGCACCTGCATCAGCACCTGCATCAGCACCTGCTGCAGCTCCAGTAGCAGCTCCAGTAGCAGCTCCAAAACCTGTGGCTGCAGCTCCAAAACCTGAAAAGCCGAAAGCTACACCAAATGAGAAGAAAACAGAAGCTCCAGCAGATAAGCCTAAAGCAACTGCTTCGCCAGCTGCAGCACCTGCAACAGCTCCAGCTGCAGCTCCAAAACCTGTGGCTGCAGCTCCTGCAACTAAAAAATGAGTTAATTATGTAGTTTCACAAAGGTAATTATTAGAAGTTTCGTA
>JAAGZM010000884.1 GCA_024206355.1 Gammaproteobacteria bacterium
CAGAGTTATTTTTGGTGAGTGCAGAATATACCTGTGAGATATGCGGAATTAGGGATGGTACTCATAAATGCATGCACTACATAAGCCGCACATACGTTATTACTCGCTATGATTCGAGAAATCTGATATGCGGTTGTGCGGCTTGTCATTTTGCTACAATGAAAGACCCGTATTTACACGCCGAATCATTCAAAAAAATCAAAGGAGTGGAAGAAAATCGACTCAACATAGAACGGGCACGCTCAGGCGACCGTTTAAAACCGTTTGAAAAAGATGAGATACGGGCGCACTGGCAGTTAGAAATGGAACGCATAAATAAATTGAGGGCTGAGGGCGTGAGTGGTAAAATTGAATTGAAAGTACCGGAAATTTTGCTATAAATATAATCAAGGAGTAATTTATGAAAATAGAATTAAACAAAAAATATCTAATAACAACTGTTGGGCGCTTCGTAGCGCCTGACGGACAACAATATAAAGCCGTATATGGTACTGTGCTATCTTGTGGCGCTGACATTGTGATCGGTAGCATGACTATTGCAAGCGGTCACATTCATTCTTGTATACGAGCTGATATTGTCTCAGTAATTCCCAAAGTATTTAAAGAAAATGCAGCAACCACAAGGATTTATAAAACGAGATAGAAGAAAGTAAATTTATCAGGAGTAA
>JAAGZM010000885.1 GCA_024206355.1 Gammaproteobacteria bacterium
CTTATAGAAAAAAAAGGGCGTTGCTGTTATGTCTAATTTTGATGCCAAATCAACTGGAATAATGCAATTTTCTCCAATAAAATCATCTATATTTAGATTTATATCTATACACTTACTGAATGATTCCATATTCATCCATGCTGTGTGAGCACCAACCCATAAATTTAGATGTTTTCGTTTAAATGCATTTTGTTTTATTGCCTTCCTTATAGCGTCTTTTTGTTGTGCTAAAAGAAACTCACCAGAAACAGAGACATTAAAATTGGGATTTGCCTTTTCTAATATTTTTGGGTCTGTCCAATCGTCGCCCTCGTCAATGCCAAAAATTAATACAAACTGTTGCTCATCTTTATAAACACCGTCTAAAAGTTTTTTCCCTACTAATTCTGGGGCATAACATGGGCCTGAGATGTTTGGTCCTGCTGTTGTGATTTCCAGCATAAGCGGCTGTTCTCTTGCGCCCATGCCCGTGATCATGGTTTCAACAAAATCATCTTGATCATGTTCATGATATTCGTCGGCAATTGCACAAGAAGGGCTCGCACCATCACCAGGCTTGCCGATTAACGGCTCAAACTTTGAACC
>JAAGZM010000886.1 GCA_024206355.1 Gammaproteobacteria bacterium
CGAACATAATGGGGTCAGGTCTTGTTCCGTGCCTATAGCTCAACTATACTCTCCCCCATGGCCAGACCACTCCGAATAGAATTTGCCGGTGCTTTATATCATGTTACGTCGCGTGGTGATAAGAAGGCAGATATTTATCTAGACGATGATGACAGGGAGGAATTTCTTGTCACATTGGAGGAGGCGCACACTCGTTTTAACTGGGTGGTTCATGCTTATTGTTTAATGGACAATCATTACCATTTATTGGTTGAAACTCCGGAAAGTAATTTGTCCCTGGGTATGAGGCAATTGAATGGGGTATATACTCAACGATTTAATCGCAAGCACAAACGCGTAGGGCATGTTTATCAAGGGCGTTTTAAAGCCATTATTGTTCAGAAAGAAACCTACCTGATGGAATTATCCCGTTACATCGTTTTAAATCCGGTTCGTGCTCGAATGGTCAGAACGGCTAATCAATGGTTATGGAGCAGTTACCGCGCGACCATTGGGATTGCACAACCGAAGGGTGGACTCAATACCGATTGGTTATTGGCGAGTTTTGCTACTCGAAAGTCTACGGCAATTGATCGGTATAAAACGTTTGTGTCCGAAGGAAAAAATCAACCGCCACCTTGGCAAAAATTAACGAATCAGGTTTTTCTCGGTTCAGAAGAATTTATCACGGAGACAAAAAAACACATTCCGAAAGACAAAGATTTGAGTGAAATTTCTTCATCTCAAAAAAGGCCACTGGCTAAACCATTGTTGCATTATCGTGAACGGTTTAAAGACCGTGATAGGGCAATTTGTGAGGCATTTAAAAGTGGGGGATATAGTATGAAGGAAATTGGCGATTTTTTTGGTTTACACTATTCTAGAATTAGTCGGATTGTGAAGCATAGTGTGATATAGGCACGGTACAAGACCTGACCCCTATTACTCTATTACTTTGACCCCTATTGCTTTGAGCGAACATAATGGGGTCAGGTCTTGTTCCGTGCCTATAGCTCAACTATACTCTCCCCCATGGCCAGACCACTCCGAATAGAATTTGCCGGTGCTTTATATCATGTTACGTCGCGTGGTGATAAGAAGGCAGATATTTATCTA
>JAAGZM010000887.1 GCA_024206355.1 Gammaproteobacteria bacterium
CCTTCCTTTTCCATGCTAGACAATAACGGGTATAAGCTTTTTTCTTTCATACCTAAGCACTCAGCAATACTTTTAACGGTGCTAACTTCACTAACTAAAATAGCGTTTTTTATGTTTTCCCTAACATTTTTTCCCTTGGCAATAGCAAGCGATTTTTTGCAATACTTAGCACCAAGTGAATCAGTAATAGTGCTTGCCGGGTTTATTTTCATAAAGCCGTGATAATTTAAAGAGGTCATTTCTTACTGCCTCTTTCTGTCAAACGCTTGCCGGCTGACCAGTTAAATGATGCACCTTCCCTTACATCTACAGTGTAACGTGCACCGCTATCAATACCGTTTTTAACGTCAGCATTGCAGCGCTCATGTTCTTCGTTGTTTTTTTTAATTATTTCTCTTGCTTGGTTCATTGTTTATTATCCTTGTTGATTGAAATATTACGCTATGCAATCGTTACACACGCCATTGTCATGCTCTGCAAACATATCTAACTGGCATAAAGGTATATTTGCCAATTCAGCCGCTTTAGTTTCGTTATAAATTGCAGCAGCTTTTTTTGCATCAGTCCAAAATCTAGCAGGGCTTATTAATTCAGTGCCAACAACACCTGCAAGCTTCATGCTATTAAATAGCTCTTCCTTATCTTCTAAGTAAACAGGCCCGTTATTATCTTTGTGTAATGCGTATCCTATAAATTTTTCCGCTTGCTTTGCTTCTTCCCAAATATCATGCCTTTCAAGAAAAACTATGTACCAGTGTTGCCAGCCAGCTTTTAAGCAACCAATACAGTTAGCATGTTTAAATTTTTCATATTCGTTAGGTGGTTTAATGCCTATCTCACTTACATGGTTAATTGTTCTTTCTTTCCATAACATAGGAAATTCAGTTTTATAGCCGTCTATACCCATTATCTGGCTACGCCTTGTTATCCTTGTCGGCTCATTTAAGTCAAAGCCATAAACATAAAATCCGCTTTTATCTTTGTCATTATCAGCTAGCCATTTTTTAAAAGGGGCTGTTTTCAATCTGTTAGTGCATAGTATTTGGCCGCTTCCTACTTTCCATGCTTTAGCATCAACGCAAACAGATATAGGTGTCGCTTGCTCCCAATTATGATGATTAGCGTATGTTATTGGCAAACCAAGATAATCAGCAACTTCATCTTTAAAACGTTTTACGTCTTGGCTTTCTACTTTTGGCGATATGTTATGGTTCAATAAGACAACATTTTCCTTGCCGTATTTTCTAACACATTCTATTGCACATATCGCAGAAGAATGACCGCCAGAGTAGCAAATCACATGCTTCATTGTTTATTATCCTTGTTTGCGTTAAGTGAGACTAACTTTAGCAATTAGGGTTTATGGTGTCAACTGTATTTTTTCATTTTATTTCTGTACTTTTATAATTACGCCGTATACAATGGCTATACATTCAATCAACAAGTAAGGCTTATTATGGACTTGAGTAAATCGTTAAAAGTGGCAATAGCCATGAAAGGGGTTAAGCATAAAGACTTAGCCAAAGATATAGGAACTACTAGCCAGCAAATATCTAATTGGATAAAAAGCGGAGCAATAAAGCAAAGCAGTTTGGTTGTTGTTGCCAATTCATTGGGGATGAGTGTTAGTGAGTTTATAGCGCTTGGTGAATAACAGGCATAAAAAATGCGCCAGCCCGTCAGCGAAGCGCAATAGATATTAACGAGGTAATAATAACATGAGTTCAGGATGGATAAAACTGCATCGACAACTTTTAGACTGGGAGTGGTACGACGATATAAATACTTCTAGGTTGTTTGTTCATTTGATGCTTACAGCTAACCATAAGGATAATAAATGGCGCGGAATTGTAATAAAAAGGGGGTCAAGATTAACGTCATTAGACAAACTTTCTTCTGAAACTAGCTTATCAGTCTCTAAAATTCGTACAGCAATAAAAAAGCTAATTTCAACAAGCGAAATAACAAGCAAATCACATAGTCAACATACTGTTTTTACTATGATTAACTACGATATGTATCAGGACGATGACAAGCAGAATGACAAACCAGCGACAAACGAATCGCAAACGAATAACAAACGAATCGCAACTAACAAGAATGATAAGAATGTAAATAATGAAAAGAATGATAAGAAAGATATAGTCGCTAAAGCTCCAAAGCGGTTTACACCGCCGACAGATATCGAAACAGTTTCTTACTTTGAGGAAAAAGGTTCAACAGCAAGCGAGGCTGAAAAGTTTTGGTTTTTCTATGACTCTAAAAACTGGATGGTTGGCAAAAGCAAAATGAAAAGATGGCAATCAGCGGCTAGCGGTTGGATTAAAAGAAACAAAACAGAAAGCAAAGATATTATGCAAATTTCTAACGATAGCGATTGGCACTTACAAGACCAAGGATTTTAATTATGAAAGATTTAAAAGAATTAGTTAATAACTTTGATAAACCAGTTAAACATGAAAACAAAAGCGATGTTGTAATTGATGATTTTGCTAAAAACATTATCAACCAGGTGTTTACTCAGCTATCAATAATTTTTCCTGCTTGGAAGCACAACTGGAAAAGTGACGATCCAAGTAACCCTGATAAAGTTTTAAACCTTGCCAAAATGGAATGGACGAAAGCTTTTAACGAAAACGGTATAAATACTTTAGAACAGATTAAGCACGGCTTCGCCAAAGCAAGAAAGCTAGAAAGTAATTTTTTACCAAGTTGCGGCGTTTTTATTGGCTGGTGTAACCCAACGCCAGAGGATTTAGGATACCCAACAAAGGAAAAGGCGCTAATGCTTTGCGTATCACACAGGAGTAAAACAAAG
>JAAGZM010000888.1 GCA_024206355.1 Gammaproteobacteria bacterium
CTGAATAATTCGCACCAAATTCATGGAATCACTCAAATCACCATAATGTAAGATAAAATTACGGTTACTCACATGCGGGTCTTGATACAGGTGATCAATCCTATCCGTATTAAATGATGAAGCTCGTCGCTTAATACCATGTACTTCATAACCTTTTTTCAATAAAAAATCGGCTAAATAAGCACCATCCTGTCCCGTTATTCCCGTAATTAAAGCTTTTTTCATATTATTTTAGTTACTTACTTATTTTATAAATTGATTTATAAGTTGTTTAAAAAGAGTATTGTAACATATTCAATCCAATCAATTACTTAAAAATATATTGTATCAGTCTATCCTTGAGCTTCCCCAGCACAAACAATGGAATTGAAAAAGGTACCTGATTCACTTTAGCCGCACGGATAATTTCTCTATTTTGCAGGATAATATTGCTAATCGATTGATTGGAAACACCGCCAACCCGCATTTTTACCCAAACTTTAGGGACATAAGTCGTCTTAATATGATATTTTTCCATAAAACGTAACATGAGTTCAATATCATTACCCATTTGATACTGAAGGTCAAAACCACCAAATGTCTCATAAACTGATTTTTTGACATAAAATGTGGGATGAGGTGGAGTCCAACCTTTTGAAAAAGCACCTGGCTTAAAACCTGAAGATGACCAATTTCGAACCACTGTACTCATATTATCAAAACGCACATAATGAAGATCAGCATAACAGGCATCTACAGAATTATTGGCAAATGCTTCAGCAACTTCTGTGATTACAGTTGAATTTTCTAAAATATCATCGGCATTGATAAAGCCAATTACATCCCCCGTTGCAGCCTTAATTCCTTTATTCATAGCATCATAAATACCCTGATCCGGCTCTGAGATCATAATATCAATAAGGGACTGATATTCAGATAATAACTCAAGAGTTCCATCATTTGACTGACCATCCACGACAATATATTCAAGATCGTCATAATCCTGACTAGCCACTGATTCAAATGTATCTTTGATGGTATCAATACTATTAAAACAAACCGTAATAAGCGATATTTTCAACTACTCTTCCTTTATAACCTTTACTTCAACATTTGTTGGTACAGTGGAATCAGTTTTTCTTTAAAAATTGTATCCCAATCAAACGATGTTACTGTTGATGGTGCAATAGATTTAGCCTCTTTAAGCCATGGAGCCTGCACTATATCAATGATTCCTTGTTTGAAGGACTCATTGCCTTCCTCAACCAACAAACCATTAACTCCAGATTCAACAAATAACTTATTGCCAGTGGTATCCGTCCCCAATACCGCTAAACCACTGGCCAGATATTCCATAGTTTTTAACGGTGGTGCGGTGTCATAAAGTTGGTGTGGAATATATGCAATCCCTACATCATATTTAGGTAATGACTTGAACAATTCTCTTCTCAGCATGGCGGGATTAAGCCTAATTTTATCTGACTTATCTGATTCACTAATAAGTCTTTTGATATTATCCCAGTCATTACCAGAACCATAGAGATCCAGAGTAAAATTTACCGATTCCATAGCAGAAATTATAATTGTGATCAATCGACTCACTGAGCGTTTTTCATCCATTGAACCAATATAAATCATTTTCAAGGGAGAATTAATTTCAATCTTGTCTCTGGGGGAAACAGCTTTCAACTCAACACCAGGGGGCAAAAAGTGAATGCCTTTTTTATGCCCCATTACAGTGTATGCCGATGCAATGGAATGGGATGCAATATGCTGATAACATAGGCTTTCAAGTCTATTTTTAAATTGCATCAACTTTCGTTTCCAACCTGTTCTTAATAAAGGTGAACGAATATCAAGCAGATGTTTTGACTGATTAGAAAACGACAAAAGTGGGTATAAACAACACCCCGTATGTAAAAAAGTATGGACAATATCCGGCTGGAACTGATTTATAAATTTTTGAACTTCAAAAAACCATAACTTACCCAATGGTACTTGTTTAATTGTGACATTTAATTGAGATAAACAGACTGGTATTATTCCTCGTTCTGGAGAAATAATGGCAACATCATACCCAGTCTGAGATAAAAACTGGATTAAGTAATGTGTGTAGGCAATTTCATAGCCATCTAAAGCAGTTCGCCGTATAATCAGTATTTTATGTTTATGCCTGAGCAACTTCTCATAGACAGGCAATAAATCTCTGCCAACAATTTGCTTCCAATCAAATTGCTCTATTGACCGCCTGCTATTTGACTGAATTTTGTCAAATAAAGCTTTATCTTCCAAAAGCAACTGAAGACCTTTTTGAACACCGTCGATAGTATCATCAATTAAAATGCCATTATCTCGATCGGTTATAAAAATCTGATTACCCTGAGTATCAGTTGCAATCGTCGGCAAACCACATGCCATATACTCAACCGTTTTAAGTGGTGGCTGAAAATAAAAATTATCTGTTTTGGGGATAAAAGAAAGGCCCACATCGCCTATTGCAATATATTGCTGAATTGCCTCATAGGGTATCCTCCCCATAAAAATTATATTTTTTTCACAAGCTAAACTTCTTGACTGTTGTTGAAGTCGTTCTAACTCAGGACCATCACCAACAATGAATAACTTTAGAGGAAGCTCACTTGTCTGGCATAGACCAGCAACCGCTGAAACCAAAATGTGAACCTGTCGCTCTGTTGATAAATTACCAACAAACACCAGAATCATTTCATTCTTTAAAAATCCCAATTTTTCTCGCAAAGCATTATCACGTATTGGCTGAAATTTATCCAAATCAACCCCTAGAGGTACCACATCAAAGTGTCGATTATTGCCAAATATTTTACAACCAACCTCTTGATTCAGCACAATGAGATGATCAAAAGAATAGCTTTCAAAACGAGTAATCAAATCACTCATTTTAGCCCGAACATTATTACTTGAAACACTGGCACTGCGAATATCAAGCACGGAATGTTTAAAATGGCCTTTACACAAGCGGACAAAAAAAGAACTCCAACGAAAGGAATAGACATGGAGCACATCGTAATGTGCCTGTTTCACTATTTTTGCAGCTTCCAGAGAAAAAGCCACTGATAATGAATAATGCTTAACTTTATCATCAACATCAAGCCGTAAAACTCTGACGCCATCAATTACTTCAGTTTCGGTCTGACCAATTCCCTTTCGGCAAATCACCTGCACATCAATGCCCATTGCTGCCAGCTTTCTGGAGTATTCATAAGGGGCAGCAAAGTATGGGTATACATTATTCAGTACATGACAAACTTTCATAATATTTCTTTTCAATATTCACGGTGTTATGTGTTCAGCTTCCATTCAGAAAAATCCATACCAGTAATTTTTTCAAGTCTAAGAATATCCTGAGCATAATCATTGTAGAGTTTGCACTGTATGCCTGTACCTAACTCCGGTTTACTAAACTCTGTATTCTCCCTATATTTTC
The DNA here is from genome assembly GCA_024206355.1 of Gammaproteobacteria bacterium. Lineage (GTDB taxonomy): Bacteria > Pseudomonadota > Gammaproteobacteria > Enterobacterales. Next base: position 3,443 of record JAAGZM010000888.1, read on the forward strand.
TTTTATTCATTTGCCTCAATGAATAAACTAAACGCCTTCTGATAGTATAGGGTAGAATTTTTTTAATCGTCATTTGATAGATTTTTTTTACGATTTCAGGTGGCGATGCAAGCATTTGATTAATAAATCTAAATTTTGCAATTGATGCCTGATTTTTATTTTCTTTGACTTTAATCTTGCTTTTAACATCATCATACTGCAACTTTGTAAGCCCCAAAAAATCAAAAATACAACCCAAAGTATCATTGGTAGAAAATTTTAAGTCACTTGATTTAACAATGAGTATATTTTCTTTGCCAAAAGCCTCTGTCCATTGACTCAGGTATTTGCCATATAAACCTTCTGAAAAATACCCCACCCATGCATCTGGATCTGCTTTTAAACGCTCATTTTCAAGAGATAAAGCTTCTGAGAAGTCATGATTCTCTACACCCGCTCCCCAATTATGTAAATAATGAGACCAGGCACGTTCAACAGGATCTCGTAAAAGGAGAATAATTTTAAGTTCTCCTTTTTTAAAATTTTCCATTAATCTTGGGATAACTTTTCCAGGTTTATTAAAGTAGGCAGGCGTTATATCACCACATATCTGATTATCATCTGCTCCTGAAAAAAAAGTATCCACATACCATTCAAAGCCTTTTTCAAAAGCACTCTCATTATTAAAAAAATGAGACTCTTTAACAGAAGACAAATAAATATTGGGGTGTTTTTTCAATAGGTGATATAAAGAGGTTGTGCCAGCCTTGGATACACCTGGAACTAAAAAACGGGGTTTCTTATCCACTTAATCAGAACTCTCTTCGTATTTTGAATTCATCAATTTATTACCAACTTCAAGCATTAAATAATCAGTATGATACCATTTTTTAATATTTGATATGGCTAAATCACTTAATGCATCCCCCATTGTTTCAGGACGCTTATGAACATCAATAGAGCTAGAAGGAAGATTAATAGAATCATTGAGATCAAGCAATTTTTTTAGTTGTAAAAAATCATCATTCAGAGTTTCTTGAGAGGCTATTAGTAAGATATCATCACGTCTCTGATAAAAATAATCTTCACTGCCTGGCCCATCAATCAGATAGGTATTGACATGTCTGATACTTTTCATAGCATTTATCGCTGCCAGCCTTAGCTGCTGCTCATCTGAAGATAGGGCACAAGCAAGATCATCAGGTGTTTTAAATTGATTAAACGTAAGGGTTTCTTGATCATTCTAAGGAATATGATAGCGAGGCTTCCCCATTCTCTGTCGACTATAAAAACCACTGACATATCGACTCACAGGATCACGAGTCACAAAAATAACTTTATCGCCTGGCGGCACATCACACAAGCGAAATGAATGCTGATGCAGTTCAATTTTATATCGAGCACTGATTAGATCATTTAATAAAGCTTTTTTGAGCGCAGAGCCCGCCGTTTTACGAATATGCAATAAATGAATAATCTCTCGACCACTCAATCGATAGATAGATAACTTTAACAGATAAAAGAATCGTTTAACTGCACTTCTAAATGGAAAGAGAAATGGAAAAAAATAGCGTCGATAAAATTGATAGAATTTTTTCCTCATTCCCTGCTTTATACCCAAACTATTCATTAGTTGATGTCATCAGTAGACGATTTCTTTTTTCTAAATAAATTTAAAGTATGCTTAATTTCAGGCATTCCCATTTTAAACACATTGTGACTAATCACAAAAGTATTCAGTCCTGTTTCCTTTTTCACCACAATAAATGCCATTATATTCCATAATGCCATACTCAGTGCCGTTGCCATAACAGCACCATTTAAACCAAATAGATTAATTAATAGATAATTACTCATCAGAGTAAAAATAATTAATACCCATTTCATTTTTAATGACTGCTTAAGATGGCCAGTCATAATCAAAATATAACCCGCTGGACCAAAACAACCACTAATAACCGTCCCTAATAATAATAATATCAGAGGCAAATAGAACTCATTCCCATTGATACCAAATAAATCAATAACCAATGTGCCTAATAATAAAAAAAATAAAAAAGTCAGAAGAGAAAAAAGTCCCGAAACAATCACAGCAATAGAAATCACATCTTGAAGTTCTGACATTTTCTTCTGAGAAAACAAAGATGATATAAGAGGAGCAACAACCATATTAACAGATGCCAAACCAAACAATGCCAGCTGCGACAACAAACTCAAAATATTAAAAATACCAACCGACTCTATGGTTTCCAAATTACCCAATAACAATATACTCACTTTTGATTCCAAAAATGTCAGCATAGAAATATAAAACATCGCAAATGACATGCTAAACACATTTTTTATAATCGTTTTATCCAGGACTTTAAAATTAAGAGATTCAGATAAATACTGCCTCACTTTATAAACAAGCACAAAACTTCCTATCAAAACAATCAATATTCTCAGATAGAAAATATTTTCTAAGTGTGCCATAGCAAGAAAGCCCAGGAACAATACTCCTAACAGCAAAAGTAAAGGCAGATAGATTTCTTCAAAAAAACGAAAGAGAGCAACCTGTCGTACAGCTTGTAAAATAATGTTCAATAGATTGTAGGCAGGTTGTATCAGAATCAACAAACCAGCCAACATAAGAATTTCCTTATTTTTAACATCTAAAAACCAATACAACGTTGATTCAAAAACAATAAAAACAAAGACTGAAGATAACAATGTGATGCTTCCCACGAACAGGAGCAGAGTAGATAATTTTTCCCAGGCATTATGAGCCATATATTCAGGCATCAGTTTTAACAAACTATTGTGCATACCCAACTGGGAAAATAAGACTAGAAAACCAATAATTGAAAGCGTATAAACCAACAAGCCATAATCTTGCGTACCAAGCCACTTAATAATGGTGTATTGCGCAAGAAAAGCCACAAGTTTAGCAATAATGCCCAGAATGACAGCCGATTTAACGCCTTTTTTTACATCAGAAATGCTCATAAACGAATGGATACTAACTGTCTGAGATTAATTTTAAAAGATTGGAAGAAGTTAATAATAAAACTCTAAACAGCTTCTGAAAACACAGCAACTGGAACAGATTGCTTATGAGCAAATCCATCTCGATGAATTTTAATACGCTCAATTTCATGAAGAGTTCCAGCAGTGAGATAAGTCTCCCCACAATGAGAGCAACTCACAACAGGTATATTCTCAATGATCAACAAGTTTTCACCAGAACCATAACTTCTTGTTACATAACGAACTTTTCCACTATCGTGGCCACATATATCACATATCATAAGGACTTCCTATAAATACGGTTATAATAACCAATTTATTTGTAATACTAATTTTTACTACAACAGTAGCAATATGTCTGCTTATAGTATTACCTTCAATAAGATATTTCCATTCAACAGAAGTATTATCCTTTTGTCTCTCAATAATTTTTCCTGTTAAAATCACATGCTCAACATCAAAAATAGTCAAATTATCATCTGACATTTCTTCTTCTGCATGAATAGTCATAATATACTGCTTAGCACGAATATATTCTCGAATTTGAGACAAAACTCTTTCATGCATTGGTATTGGCTACTCTGAATAAATTATACACACCATTAATTATAGCATAACTCGCTATCGCCCACTGATTGCTATTTTAAACCTGCAAACTTAAAAACCTAATAACTTAACCACAATAATGATCGACATCTTCCATCAAAGAAAGGTACAATTTATAATGCTTTTCCGTACATTTTTCCAAAGAAAACTCTTTCTCAATACAATAACGACCATTTTGACCCAATTGCAGCCTTTTTTCAGAAGATTGAATCAATTCAATAAGACCTTCAGCAAGAGCTTCACTGTTTTTTGAAGGAACAATAATACCTGCAATATGTTCATCATCAAAAGATAACATTTCTCTCACCCCACCGACATCTGTAGCAACCACAGGTTTACCTGCAGCCATTGCTTCTAAAACAGTCATAGGTGATGCTTCTGAAGTTGATGACAAAACCACAATATCCATGCAATGATGCAAGAGCGACACATTTTCTAAAAAACCATGATAATGAATACAATCCTGGAGTTGAAATTGCTTTATTTTAGCTTCAATTTCTTCTGCATATAACTGATGTGTTGCTAACTTTTGCCCCGCAAAATGAATAACAATATTTTGCTCAGGCATTTTTTCTCTCACTTGAGCAATGGCTTCCACAAAATAATCAATTCCTTTGACAGGATTCCAGTTTGCCACCAACGCAATATCGATACTTGCGGCCTCTTTTTTAACTCCCTCAAAACAACAAGGAACACCTGAGACAGAACCAGAAGGATAATTTGATAAATCGACAGGTGCATGAATCACTGTACTGACATTGGGTGTAATGCCATAGTGTCTTCCTACGGCTTCTGCAGCAACAATCACTCGATTTGCAAGGCGGCTCACCATAAAACCAAATAGTTTAGCTAACTTCCCAGAAATAATCGTATCATTCAAATGCCAGACCAGGGGAACTCTGGCAATTTTAGAAGCAATTGCTGGCGCCAAAAAAAAAGCACCATTGACATGTACCAAGGCAGGATTTTCTCGCTTGAACAGCGACCAAAAACGAAATATATCTCCTGGCAGAAAGAACAACCAACGAAGAACACTCAATAATTGACGAGGCTTGGGAATTTTTTGAAAATCTAAACGTTTTACCGATAAATGTGCTGATTCTGCTAAAGACTGAACATTTCCACCTAAATCAGGAATACACAGTATTGTTTCAACGCCCATTTCTTTCAGACGCTGACCAACACTAATCACCCGCTTTGGTGGGCCACCAAAGCGATCATCAAAAAGAACATTGATTACTTTAATCAGTTTTGCAACCTATCTAAAAACCAGTCAATTGTAATAGGCAAGCCTTCATCTCTCTCAACCTGAGGCTCCCAACCCAAAACACGCTTCGCTTTGCTTGTATCAGAAAAATTACGTTTCACATCACCCAGACGAGTTTCACCATTCTTGACTTTAATATCTTTGAAACCTCTGTCTTCAAGAATGTCCACCATCTGATCAGTGATCTCACCCACAGTCGTTTCACGACTACTGGCAATCTGAAATACCTCACCGCCCACATCATTATTCGCTGATAATAGTGCTGCTCGTACCAAATCATCAATATAGATAAAATCTCTGGTTTGCTGACCGTCACCATAAATTTCAAGGGTTTCACCAGCCAGAGCTAACTTAACAAATTTAGCAACCACACTGGCTTTATGAATAGAACCTGGACCATA
>JAAGZM010000889.1 GCA_024206355.1 Gammaproteobacteria bacterium
CATCATAATTCTTATTTTCGTAAGATTCTTCAGCGGCAAAGTAATATGCTTTGGCTTGGTTTTGTTTGTTGGATGAAGCGTGAACGGTATTGAGCGTACCTAATGTTAAAGCGAGTAAAACACACCCTAAAAATATCGATGTAAGTTTCATATAAAATCCTTTATTAGTGTTACCACCTAGAATCAGGTGACTAAATGGTACTATCAAGTTATCAAACTCAGACGAAGAATAGTAACAGTTTATATCCTATTTTAAATTTTAGACAGGGCCTGCCCCATGAACGCAGTGAATGTTTTGGGTAGGGCCTGCCCCATGACCGTAGGGAATGCTTTGGGTAGAGCCTGCCCCATGACCGTAGGGAATGTTTTGGGTAGAGCTTGCCCCATGAACGCAGTGAATGTTTTGGGTAGAGCCTGCCCCAGGAGCGAAGCGACTGCTTTGGGTATGGTATGGCTTATTATTTGGGGCTGGTAGCGATAACCAGAGTACATTTTATTATTTTTCATTGTGGGATTATGGCATATCTTTGAAAGCATTGGTTAACTTGACAGTGCCGTATGGGTGGCTTAATTGCCACCTTTTTTATTAATGTGATGTTTCGATTATTGATTTAATTGTAGGTTTTAAAAATAGTTGAAATGCTCAACACCTCAAAAATGCCGCGATCAAACTTATTATAAGTAAAAAATAAGTGATTGAATTGAATCGCTGTTCAAAGTCAGTTATTGTTTCTGGTATGAATAAAAACTACGTAATTCTACAGCCTCGTTAGCGCCCTTGGCTCTTCACACGAAATATGAATAAACTAAAACTCATCATATTGTTGCTTTCTATCTCTTTGGGCATTGAAGCTCTTGGCGTTGATTTTCCAACAAGTACGCGAGCGGAAAAATCCATTGCAAGCGTAGAGCCGTCCTTGAAAAAGGAGCTATCGAACCTAGGACTTAGATATGGCGCTCCAATATTTATCCGTATCTTTAAAGATCCTGGAGTTCTTGAGGTTTGGGTAAAGTCCGATGACGGCACATTCGTAAACTTTAAAAATTACGATATCTGTACCTTTTCAGGCAATCTCGGCCCAAAGTTGAAGCAAGGTGATAACCAAAGCCCTGAGGGCTTCTATTTCGTTAATGCTGGGCGCCTAAACCCTTGGAGTAGTTACCACCTATCTTTCAACTTGGGCTATCCCAATAAATACGATCGTATTCAAGGCCGTACCGGCAGCGCACTAATGGTACACGGCAACTGTGTTTCCATTGGATGCTACGCAATGACCGATGCATACATTAATGAAATCTACGCTCTTGGGGTTGCTGCGCTTAAGTCAGGGCAACCATACTTTAGGGTTCATTCGTTCCCCTTCAAGCTTGATAGCCCTATCCTGTCAAAACACAGCTCAAATCAGTGGTATTCATTTTGGCTTAACCTCAAAGAGGGTTATGATTACTTCAACAAACATAAGCAGCCGCCAAACGTTGAGGTTTCCAATGGAAAATATGTGTTCGGCGCATAATTCAGTGCTAACAACTTTGGCAAGCGTGACCA
>JAAGZM010000139.1 GCA_024206355.1 Gammaproteobacteria bacterium
AAGTCAATAAGTCTAAAAAACGTGCAATCAAATGTGTAGGCAAACTCACTCAATGGGTGAATACTAATCCTTCTGTAAGTTGCTGTTTTGAAATAAATAACCATAAGTCAGAGCCGGTCAACTGAGGATTCTAGGTTAAATGGCACTAAAGGCATTGGCCATCATGCCTAACGCTATATCGGCATGTTCCTTATTGAAAATTAATGGCGGTCTGATCTTCAAAATATTCTCTTCTACACCGACGTAGGAGATCAACATACCCTCTTCCCTGAGCAGTTCAATCACTCTGGTGGTTTCAACCGGCGCAGGTTTTTTGCTGATACGATCTTTTACTAAATCAATGCCAATGAATAGACCCTTACCTCGAACATCACCAATAATAGTGTGTTTTTCTTGAAGTTTTGCAATACCAGCTCGGAAATGAATGCCAGTGTCATAAACATTTTCCAGAATATTTTCCTTATGAATATATTGTAAAACTGCCCTTCCGGCTGCAGCTGAAACAGGATTTCCGCCAAAGGTGTTGAAATAGTCGGTGATTTTACCAAACTTCTCAATCACGCTGCGTTTCACAACTGTTGCTGCCAAAGGGTGGCCACAGCCAAGCGGTTTACCCATAGTGACAATGTCAGGTACTAAGCCAGAATTTTGGTAAGACCAAAAATTTTCACCTTGACGACAAAGTCCAGATTGTACTTCGTCAATGACCACCAAGCCACCGGCTGCCTTGGTTTTCGTTACCATGTCTTGATAATATTTCTTAT
>JAAGZM010000140.1 GCA_024206355.1 Gammaproteobacteria bacterium
AATCCGTTTGGCGAGAGGATTCACTGGTCGTGACAAAATTCTTAAATTTGAAGGTTGCTACCATGGTCATGCTGATTCCTTGTTAGTAAAGGCAGGATCTGGCGCTTTAACGCTTGGAGAACCTACATCACCTGGAGTTCCCGCAGTATTAGCAGCCCACACGCTAACAGCGACCTTTAATGATTTAGATTCTGTAAAAGCACTCTTCGAAGAATATGGTAATGAAATAGCCTGTATTATTGTTGAGCCTGTTGCCGGTAACATGAATTGCATTTTACCAGTTGATGGCTTTCTACAGGGGCTTCGTGAAATTTGTGATCAAAATCAGTCATTGTTAATCATTGATGAAGTGATGACAGGTTTCAGAGTAGCCCTCGGTGGTGCTCAAGAAGCATTTGGCGTAAAACCTGATCTTACAACCTTAGGAAAAATTATCGGTGGCGGCATGCCCGTCGGAGCTTTTGGTGGCAGACAGGATGTGATGGACTATTTAGCCCCCATAGGACCTGTCTATCAGGCAGGAACGTTATCAGGTAATCCTGTGGCAATGGCTGCAGGTTTGGCTTGTCTAAAAGCACTACAGACTGATGGTTTTTATCAAACATTGAGCGATAAAACGTCCTATTTAGTTGCGGGTTTAAAGCAAGCCGCTGAGAAAGCTAACGTCGCGATGAGCTTTAGTCAAATCGGTGGAATGTTTGGATTCTTTTTTACCGAAGAAGAGACTGTTAGTAGCTTCGATCAGGTAACTGCCTGTAATATGGAGAGATTTAAAAAGTTCTATCATGGTATGTTGCGAGAAGGTATTTATCTCGCTCCTTCTGCCTATGAAACAGGCTTTATGAGTATGGCTCATACAGAGGAATATTTGGATCAAACTATTTCGGCGGCGGCTAAGGTTCTCGCTACGCTGTAGTTACCAATAGTTGGAACTATCAACCTATAATCCTCAGTTGACCGACTCAAAATTATGATTATGTACTTCAAAACAGCAACTTATAGAAGGATTAATATTCATCAATTGAGTGAGTTTACCTAAGCCTAAAAAACACACACTAAAACGCGTCCAACTGAGGATCCTAGGATCAACAATTGGGCAAGCACTTTTACTTGCCCAATTACATAATCAGTGACTTAAAAAGAATAAACTCAATTGTCTTCTAGTTGTAAAAGTCGTGCTAGCGTTCTAATTCCCATTGCAGAACCACCCGCAGACCAAAGGCTGTTATCATTGCTAAACATAGCGCCAGCTAAATCAAAATGTAGCCAACCTTTTCCTTCATCATTAACAAATCTTGAAAGAAATCCAGCCGCATTACTCGCTCCTCCAGCTCCGCCACCCTTCACAGAACAACTGTTTGCTGTATCAGCAAAAGGTGAAGGACACTTATTGCGATGAAATTTTTCTAGAGGCAAAGCCCAGTGTGGTTCATTTTCTTTGTCAGCACATTCTAGTGCCTTTACCTGTAGTTCTTTATCGAGTGCAAAAACGGCATTATATTCATTGCCAACCGCGACATTTGCTGCGCCCGTTAATGTTGCTGCATCGATGATCAGCTTTGCACCGGTTGCAGAGGCTTGTAGTAAGCCATCTGCTAATACTAGCCGACCTTCTGCATCTGTATTGACTATCTCAACAGTTGTCCCATTTGCATAAGTGAGAATATCACCAAGTTTGTAGGCATGATCGCTGATCAAATTCTCTGCACAGCATAATAATAAAGAAACTCTTTTATCCAAACCTCGACTAATAGCCAATGCGAGTCCGCCAGTAACATGGGCAGCTCCTCCCATATCCATTTTCATTGATAACATGCCTTCTGAGGTTTTGATGCTATAACCGCCACTATCAAAGGTTATACCTTTTCCAACTAAAGCTACATCAACGGGTTTGTTCACATCACCTGTAGGATTATAATCAAGACGCAATAGCACTGGAGGTCTTTTGCTACCTCTACCTACACCATGTATACCAACCATGCCTGCAGTTAATAAATCATCACCACTAACAATTTCATAACTAACTGCTTCAGGCTTTAATGATTGAACAAACTCTGCCGCATTCTGAGCAAGAATTGCCGGTGATAAGTCCTCAGGTGTTGCATTCACTTGTTCACGAACCCAGCTAGCCGTTTGATATCGGCTATCCAGCTCGCTTATCTCATCGGCAGAAAGCGCAGCCCATTGTGGCGATGTTTTTTGTGATGGTGACATATAGCCTTGAGCGAAAGCCCACTGGCTTTCAATATCCCAATATTCACCGACTAACTGAGGTGCAGGAACCCCACTGGCAGATAATTGTCTCCCTACTTTTTGTATCCGATCAAGTTGCTGTAATTCATCTGGTATATGAATTAGTATCCCATCAGCAAAAGATGAAGTTAGAGCATTCTTACCCCATTCCTTTGGAGCAGCCTGTTTATTTATCTTTACGTTTATAGCAATGGACATGTAATTCTCTCTTATAATAATATTGCTTTTACTATACTCTATACCTAAACAACTTCAAGATGCAGTTTTGGTATATAGGAGAATAATCAATAATGGAAAATTTTACTGCCTACATTACCTCTATGAACTTTATTGATTGGGGTACACCTGGATTAGTTCTATTTATCTTACATTTTATGATTAAGAAAAGTACAATTATCAAATGGACGGGAATTGGTGCTCTGTTAGTTTCTGCTATTGTTCTCGTTGAGTTTGATATTGGTTGGCAAGCTCAGTGGATTATTTTCTTTGCTTTTATACTTTGGGGTTTAATCCGGAATCGCGGTTCTTCGTTTTGAGTACTATATACCCATTACCCTATGAAGTTTGAATATCCTCTACAAACCGGAACTCTTATCAAACGCTACAAACGTTTTCTTGCTGATATTGAAACTGACAAAGGGGCTATTACTATTCATTGTCCAAATACCGGTTCAATGAAAGGTTGTGCAGAACCAGGTAGTAGAGTCTGGTTTTGGGATTCTGGAAATCCAAAACGTAAGTATCGACACAGCTGGGAATTGGTTGAAAATCAATTCGGTCACCTCATTGGCATTAATACTAATCGAGCTAACCACCTTATAAAAGAAGCGATTACTAATAAGGTACTGAACAATTTTGAGTTTGATACGATCAAAAGTGAGGTCCCTTACGGCGAAGAAAAAAGCCGCATCGACCTACTATTAACTTATCAAAATAAGAACATCTGGGTAGAAGTAAAAAACACCACCTTGTTAGAAATTGATGAGACCAGCGATACCCAAGGATATTTTCCAGACGCCGTTACTAGTCGAGGCACTAAACACCTTCGCGAACTGATGGCACAAGTCGAGAAAGGCGACAGAGCAGTTCTTGTTTTCTGCGTTCAACATTTGGGAATCAAAACAGTTAAAGCAGCAGCACATATTGATCCGGTTTATGCAGAAAAGCTCAAGCAGGTTGCTGATGCAGGCGTCGAAATTATTGCTGCTCAAACATTGATTACTGACAATGAAATTACAGTCATTGGTGAGTTGCCCTTTGTATTTTAATGAGCTGATACTTTGAATACCTATCGTGGACGCTTTGCTCCTTCTCCTTCAGGGCCATTACACTTTGGCTCACTCATAGCAGCACTCGGTTCATGGCTTGATGCCCGCCATCATAAAGGCAAATGGTTTGTTCGCATTGAGGATATTGACCCTCCGCGAGAAATTGCCGGTGCTGCAGATAACATTTTAGCAACCTTAGAGAATTTTGGTTTAATCTGGGATGGACAAGTAACCTATCAGAGTGAAAATCAACATCACTATCAGCAAGTTTTACTGCAACTGTTTGATGAGCAAGAGGTTTATCGATGTACCTGTACAAGAAAACAGATCCAATCTAGCAATGGAATTTACACAAATTTCTGTAGAGATAAACAGCATAGTAGTAAAACAGATCATTCTCTGCGTTTAAAGATACATCAGCCAGTTACCTCTTTTGAAGATTGTTATCATGGACACTACAATACAGCTTTACATTCAGCTAGTGAAGATTTCATTGTTAAAAGAAAAGATGGGTTCTACGCTTATATGTTAGCAGTGGTTGTTGATGATATTGAGCAACAAATTACCCATGTCATCAGAGGAGCAGATCTACTGGAAACTACATCTCAGCAGCTTTATCTATTTAAGCTTCTGAAGTATTCTTTACCTATTTTTGGACATTTACCAGTCGCAACAAATAATCAAGGTCTAAAGCTTTCCAAACAAAATTATGCTCCTTCAATTGCTGATGCTCCTGTTAATGAAACACTTTGGTTGGCTTTAAATTTTTTAAAGCAGTCACCACCAATAGAACTTCGTAAAGAAAATACGTCTTTATTATTAGACTGGGCGACCCAACATTGGCAACCTAATAAATTTAAAGGAAAACAGCAATTCCTTCATCAATATGTTTAATGAATCACTACAACCCTGTACAATGGCACTTTTCATCACTTTAACAATCAGGTAATTCGTTATTTTAAGTAAGGTTATCAAGCTTTTTCGCAGTAAGCCCCCTCTTCCAGCTCCAGAATGGAAATTAGAATATTATTCACGTGATCAGCACACCGTTTCGCGCAATGATATATCTCCAAATGCCCTGAAAGTTCTATACAGGCTGCATAATGCAGGCTATCGCTCTTGCCTTGTAGGCGGCGGCGTACGAGATATATTATTAGGTCTTCACCCGAAAGACTTTGATATAGCAACAGATGCAAACCCAGAACAGGTTAAAGCTTTATTTAGAAATTGCCGTCTTATTGGACGACGATTCCGTTTAGCTCATATTTTATTTGGTCGAGAAATTATTGAAGTTGCTACTTTCCGTGGTTATCATGAAAAAAATTCTGAAGGTATGATTTTAAGGGACAACGTCTTCGGTACAATTGAAGAAGATGCTATCAGACGAGATTTTACGGTTAATTCTCTATACTACGATATTGCTGATTTTTCCGTTCATGACTTCTGTGATGGGATGGCCGATCTAGATAATCGATTAATGCGTATTATTGGTGATCCGGAAACTCGCTATCAAGAAGATCCAGTTCGGATGCTAAGAGCAATTCGTCTCGCTGTAAAATTAAATCTTCAACTTGAAGAAGAAACAGCTAAACCTTTAAAGGAACTTTCTGTTTTATTAAAAGATATTCCTTCTGCAAGACTCTGGGATGAGAGTCATAAGTTATTTTTATCTGGTCATTCAGCCAATACATTTTCTCAGCTCGAAAAATATCAACTCTTAATACCTCTTTTACCTCAGATGTGTGAAGCTTTGGAAACTAACAATAATGAAAAGTTTAGAGATTTTATTCAGGCAGCTTTAGACAATACTGATAAACGTATTCGACAAAATAAATCACTTAATCCTGCTTTTTTATATGCTTGCTTCCTCTGGCAGTCCGTAAGAGATATTGCTTCAACAAACAGAAGTAACGGTCTCCATGCAGCAGAAGCAATGTTAAAGGCTCAAGCAACAGTGCTTGGTATTCAAACAAAAAGTATTGCTATCCCTAAACGATTTACTCAAGTAATTCGAGAGATATGGTCAATGCAGCATCGACTTGATACGCGTCGAGGTAAAAATTTGGCTTCCATTCTTACTCATCCACGATTCAGAGCAAGCTATGACTTTATGTTACTTAGAGCGGGCATTGGAGAAGTAAACAGTAGTCTTGCTGATTGGTGGACACAAATTCAAAAAGTCGATACTGAGCATCAAGTAAAGATGATAAAAGACGTCGCTCCAAAGCATCGCCAACGAAGAAAACCTAGAAAAAAACCAACTAATAAACCGCCAACTTCTGATGGGAATAGCTAAACATGGGCTTAGCCTATATTGGAATTGGCAGCAATCTTGATCAACCAAGAAAGCAAGTTGAGCGAGCAATAAATGCGCTAAAATTGCTCTCAGTAGATGAAGAGATAAAGGTGTCATCTATTTATCAAAGTGCACCAATGACAATAGATAGTAATTCACAACAAGATGAATACATTAACGCTGTTGTACGAATTAATAGTTCTGATACCCCAATAGACTTATTAGATGCACTACAAAATATTGAAAACACGCAAGGGCGAGTACGAACATCAGAGCATTGGATAGCTAGAACCTTGGATTTAGATTTGTTACTTTTTGATGATCTAGTTATCAATCTTCCCAGATTAACTGTTCCTCATTATGGTCTGCAACAAAGAAATTTTGTTATCTATCCATTGTTCGATATAGATGTTAATCTGATACTGCCAGATAAAACAACAATCAAATCACTTTATGAATCCTGTTCAGCAGATGGAATACGAAAAATTGAATAATGCTAAGTTACCAAGTTATGTTGCCGTTGAAGGTCCTATTGGAGTTGGAAAAACTACTTTGGCTCGACAATTAGCGGATTCCTTTCAAGGAGATTTGATCCTTGAAGGAGCAGAAGATAACCCATTTTTAGACAAATTTTATAACGATCCGAAAAGTGTCGCCTTACCAACACAACTGTACTTCCTATTCCAAAGAATCAAACAACTACAAGAATTGCGACAGTCGGATTTATTCTCTCCTTGCAGAATTGCAGACTATCTTATGGACAAAGACAGACTCTTTGCCAGAGTAACATTGGATGATGATGAGCTTCATCTTTATGAACAGGTTTATGCCAACCTGACACTAGATGCCCCTACGCCTGATCTTGTTGTCTATCTCCAAGCACCAGTTGAGGTTTTATATAAAAGGATCAAAAGTAGAGGACGCTCAAATGAGCAGTCTATTTCATTGGAATATCTACAGAAAATAAACGATGCCTACACCTATTATTTTCATTATTATGATAAATCTCCATTATTAATTGTCAATGTGTCGAGCATTGATATCGTCAGTAGTAAAAATGATTATAAACAACTAGTAGAACGGATCTTAAATACACAAAGTGGCAAACATTACTTCAACCCCAAACCACTATAAAAGACAGCCATGCCATTCTACATTAATATATAAAACTTAGTATATTGAAGTAGAATGGGTATAGAATTCTTAGCTGAAACTGGTATGATTCAAATTCAGTAAAAAATGTGCTATTGAGAAAGCTGAGTTAAAAGTATGACTAAAATAACAATAAAGACCCTAGACGATAAATGTGCAAATGATGAACGATTTGCCTGTGTTACAGCTTATGACGCTAGTTTTTCAAAACTAATTTCTGCTGCTGAAATCGAAACATTACTCGTTGGAGACTCTCTAGGTAATGTTATTCAAGGTGCAAAAACTACCGTTCCCGTAACGCTTGAAGAAATGGCTTACCATATGGGATGTGTCAGTAATGGTCTTGTAGGACACGAACATCAGCCATTTCTCATTGCTGATATGCCTTTCATGAGCTACGCGACCACTCAGTTAGCATTGGAAAGTGCGACAGTGTTGATGCAAGCTGGAGCTCAAATGGTTAAAGTTGAAGGTGGCGATTGGCTACTCGATTCTGTGCAATATCTCAGTGAAAGAGGAGTTAATATATGTGGCCATCTTGGACTAACACCTCAGAGTGTGGATTCCCTAGGCGGTTTCAGGATGCAAGGCCGACAACCTGAACAGGCTAAAGTTATTCTAGAACAAGCTAAATCGTTGCAAGAGGCTGGCGCTAGAATGCTAGTTCTCGAATGTATACCAACAAGCCTAGGCAAACAGATTACAGATACTCTTGATATTCCAGTTATAGGAATTGGAGCGGGTCCATTTACTAACTCACAAGTTTTAGTTCTCTATGATCTACTAGGAATGTCTATGGGGAGACGACCACGTTTTGTGAAAGATTTCCTTACCGGCAATACTCAGGGTATAATAGGAGCATTAAAAGCATATCACGATGCGGTTATTTCAGGTAGTTTCCCAGAAAAAGAGCACTGCTTCGAATAAAAACAAATGATCATAGTAAAAAATTGCCAGCAATTACAAAATGCACGTTCAGAAATACAAGGCACTGTTGCCCTTGTAACGACAATGGGGAACTTACACCAAGGTCACCTATCTCTAGTCGAAAAAGCTAAACAAGAAGCTGACAATGTCATTGTCACGATTTTTGTAAATCCACTACAGTTTTCTGCTAATGAAGATTTAGACTCATATCCTCGTACCTTAACTGATGATATCGAGAAACTTGAAACTCTTGGTGTTGATTTACTCTTTACTCCAACCAATGATGATATCTACCCTGAAGGAATGAATAGTCACACCCATGTCATTGTGCCTAGTATTTCCTATTTATATTGTGGTGCAAATCGCAAAAGGCATTTCTTGGGTGTCACGACGATTGTTTGCAAGTTATTTAACTTAACAAGACCGAACGTTGCAATATTTGGTAAAAAAGACTTTCAACAACTCACTATTATTCAAAAGATGGTTACCGATCTTGCTATGCCAATTAAGATTATTGGTATGCCGACTTTTAGAGAAAGCTCAGGCTTGGCGATGAGCTCTAGAAATCGATATTTAAGCAGTGAAGAAAAACAACAGGCCGCAACACTCTATGAAACACTGAAATGGGCAGAGCAGCAGTTAAAATCCGGACATAGTAACTATCGAGAAATTGAGTCTATAGCAATTACAAAATTAAAAGAACGGCATTTTAATGTTGAATATTTTAACATTTGCCAGCATACAACTCTCTCACCTGCAACTGATGGTGACAAAAAGTTGGTTATTCTCTGTGCTTCAAAATTCAGAAAACCTCGTCTTATAGACAATATTATCGTTGACCTAACCCCATCTCTCTGATTAAGCTATGTACTCTAGTCCAATGAGTGTATCCCGTGGCAGAGAAAAATATAACGCGAATTATTAAAAAATACCCTAATCGTAGACTCTATGATACAAAGGAAAGTCAGTACATAACATTAGATAACCTCCGTCGACTGGTTAAGCATGAAAAAGTATTTCAGGTTATCGATGCAAAATCAGGAGTCGATCTTACAAGAGCAACATTACTACAAATTATCTATCAACAAGAAGAACAAACCTATCCTTTACTGACATTTGAACTATTAAAATCAATTATCGGCTTTTACGATGACCCTATGCACAGTATGTTAAGTCGATACCTTGAACACAGCATTTCTGTTTTTCGTGACCATCAAGCTGACTTAAAAAGCCCTTTAAAATCACTATTAGACAGTGAGACTCAAATAAATATGTTGCATGAACTAGCAGAAGAGACGATAACTAACTGGCAAGATAAAAAATAATTACTGATTGATTGTTTGCCATAACAGAGTAACTAGTTGGAAAAATTGTTGCTGATGTGAACCGATTAACAGATAGGTAATTGCGGCTAAGCAAACCAATGTGGCCAAAAGCATTTTTATCACAAGGTGACTGTGATCATACTCTGTATTTTTATTATCTTGATGACGGATCAACCAAATGTTTTTTAGATAACTGGCAGCCAACCAACCGCTGATAACAATTCCAATAATGTTTGCCAACAAAACCCAACGCATATTTGAATCAATCTGAACGGATGTTCCAAGAATGACTCCAGGTATTAGATAAGCCGGAGCCCAAACTATCGCCGAGAGCCAATTGGTTATTTGAAAACGCATTGCTGGCATAGCTGACATCCCTGCAATTAGAGGCACAAAAGCACGTACAGGACCAACAAATCTGCCAAGAGCAATACTTGCTACTCCATAGCGAAGGAAAAAATGTTCCGTTTTTTCTAACCAATCTGGATGCCGTTTAAAAATACGCCAATGATGCACTTGCTCTTGATAGTGAACGCCCACCATAAAGCTAATATATTCACCTAACACGGCACCTGCAAAGCAAAATATACTGGCTAGATAAAAATCAATATTGCCAGTACCAATTAATACACCAACACCAACAAGCAGCAACCAACCTGGCATTAATATACCAATAACGGCTAAAGATTCAATAAAGGCTATTCCAAAAACAATAAAGAGTGCCCAATCTGGATTAACACTAATCCAGTTGGTTAATACATCAGTGTCAAAAAATGACAATTAGCTAATCCTTATCATTTGAATTATCGGAGAGATTGGCAAGACCTGCATTATTTTTTTCAAGAACACGATCGGCGCGATAACTAGAACGCACAAATGGGCCGGAAACGATTTCCAAAAATCCTTTTTTTAAGCCAACCTGACGATACTTTCCAAATTGCTCCGGGGTAACATAGCGCTCAATTTCTAGATGATTACTCGTTGGTCGCAAATATTGTCCCAACGTCAAAATATCAACGTTAATTGCTCGTAACTCATCCATAGTGGTATAAATTTCTTCGTCACTTTCACCTAGGCCAACCATGAGACTGGTCTTAGTTAGAATATCTGGACGATATTGTTTAGCATGCGAAAGCATCGCCATTGTAGTCTCATAGCTCGCTCTTGGATCGCGAACTGGATGTGTGAGCCGATTAATTGTCTCAATATTTTGAGCAAAAACAACAATGCCAGAATCGAGAACTTTCTCAACATCCTTTGTCTCTCCCTTAAAATCAGGTGTTAAAGTTTCTACCGATGTTTGAGGATTAAGTTCTCGAATCGCACGAACACATTCAGCATAGTGCTCAGCACCACCATCAGCTAAATCATCACGATCAACAGACGTTAATACCACATATTTCAATGACATACGCTTTACAGCATCTGCTGCATTGGTAGGCTCGTTTTTATCTAACCACCCCTTTGGATTACCAGTGTCTACTGAGCAAAATCTGCATGCTCTGGTACAAACAGCCCCCATCAACATAATGGTTGCGGTGCTATTACTCCAGCATTCGCCAATATTAGGACACATTGATTCTTCACAAACAGTACTGAGTTTGTTTTCACGCACGTTCGATTTTAACTGTTGATACTGTTTACCTGTAGGTAATCGAACCTTCAGCCAATCAGGCTTTCTACCCAACGGTTGTTTCGTTGCTTCGACATTTTGTTTGATGCCATTTTTAATAGCAGAGTGACCCTGTTTTGTTTCAAATTTGAAGCCACTCTTCACCATAATGGGTATTTGTTGGTTGCCCATATTGTTTCCTCTAGCAATATTTATTTATTGAAATGATCATAACAGAAATTATATTAATACCCAGCCTTCATAACCCAAGTTCTCAGCCAAAGCGTCAGCTAAATTATCGTGAACGCTATTGATATCCTTAGGACCATCATGCAATAGCATAGAGGTAACCTTCAGATCACTATATCCACAGGGATTAATTCGGTTAAAGGGTTCTAGATCCGGAGCAATATTCAAAGCAAGTCCATGAAAGGAACAGCCTTTTCGGATACGTAACCCTATTGAACAAATCTTATCGCCATTTGATACATAAACACCTGGTGCGTCTGCGCGTGCAGATGATTTGATTTGATATTTTTCCAGTAATTGAATAATCGAATTTTCAATGGCAGTGACTAGATGTCGAACACCGAGATTACGCCGACGAAGATTAATCATAATGTAGACAACCTGTTGGCCCGGACCATGGTAGGTCACTTGTCCACCTCTATCGACTTGTACAACAGGTATATCAACCGGTGCAAGTATGTGTTCAGCCTTTCCTGCTTGTCCCTGAGTAAACACAGGCTGATGCTCTACAAACCAAAGTTCATCAGGTGTTTGCTCATTACGGGAGTCCGTAAATGTTTTCATTGCTTGCCAGACACCAAGATATTCTCGGAGGCCAAAATTTCTAACAATGATATTATCAGCAACGCTTGTGATGGGTGATAACGCCACAGTTACATCACAATATCATTTTCACGCCTTCAACTGCGTGAACTTCTTTATAAACAGCATCGAGTTGTTGTTTATTAGTGAGATGAATATGTACACTGACTGAAAAATATTTTCCACCTTTGCTGGTTTTTAAAACAGCTTGATAATCTCCCGGAACATGTCTTTGGATAGCACTAACAATATTGTTCTCAATACCATTTATTGCAAGCGTCATTGCTTTAAACGTAAAGTTACAAGGAAAAGTCCATAATTCATTTTTAACTGTTGGAGAAATATCAGCCATGTCGATTCTAATTTACCCAACCATCAACTTTTCGTGCAACATAGTCGGTAAATTGGCTCCACATACCTGATTCAGGCATATCTTCTAAGGCCACCAGTGGCATTTCTTTTACCACATCGCCATCAAGTTCAAAATAAACTTTTCCTATAAGCTGACCTTTTGTAATAGGTGCTTCGAGCTCACCATCAATACTAAAATTAGCTTTCAGCTTTTTTCCTTCACCACGTGGTATGGTCAGCAATATAGTTTGCTCTAAACCTAATGCGACCTGTTCTTTCTCACCATACCAAATACGTTGATTGTGCAAGACTTGCCCAGGACGTACTGGTTCAACCGTTTCATAAAACCTGAAACCATAGTTCAGCAGGCGTTTATTCTGCTGTTTGCGAGCACTCTTTGAAGTAGTACCAAGAACTACAGAAATTAACCGCATATTATCTCTAGTGCCCGATGCAACAAGAGAATATCCTCCCACTTGAGTATGTCCGGTTTTCACGCCATCCACATTCATGCTGCGATCCCAAAGCAGGCTGTTTCGATTGTATTGACGGATACCGTTGTAGGTAAATTCCTTCTCTTTGTAGACTTCGTAATCATCAGGAAAATCACTAATTAATGCCTGAGCCAAGAGAGCTACATCCTGTGCTGTTGTCAGGTGATTTTCAGTTGGTAAGCCATTACTATTTTCAAAATAAGTATCTAACATGCCCAAACGCTTAGCGTGATGATTCATCAATTCAGCGAATCCATCCTCGCTGCCCGCAATGTGTTCTGCTACGGCAACTGAGGCGTCATTTCCTGAAGAAATAATAACACCACGTTTTAAATCTTCAAGACGAACTTCAGTGCCTACTTCGATAAACATGAGAGATGAACCGGGGAAGTTTTTTGCCCAAGCATTTTTGCTGATCGGAACCATATCTTGGTAACTAATATTGCCTTTTGATACTTCATCAGACATAACATAGGAAGTCATCATCTTGGTGAGACTTGATGGTGGCATCTGCAAGTTTGCATTTTTTGATACCAATATTTGGCCCGTATCATAATCCATCAAAATATAAGCCTTTGCAGACATTTCAGGTGCTGTAGGGATAATGGCTAGCAAAGTACCAGCACATAATGAAACAAGGATAAGGATCCCACGGATAGATGATGTCAATCTGAACATAATTTCAGCTCGCTCCTGATTTCTTACAATGAAAAATTGATAGTCATTAACATGGCTATAGAATATTAAGATACAGCTTCAAATAGGTAATTATCAACCGGATCATTTATGTTGTGTAATTTAACAGAAAAGCAGCTAAAACCCTACTCTATAACGTAAATATTTTTATGTTAACTCACTAATCTAGATAAACTAAACTCGCCTGACCATAAGATAATTTGTCTAACTTACGAATCCAATCTCTAGCAGAATTTAAATTATTAAAAGGTCCAAGTCGTACGCGAAAAAACTTTTTGCCTTGACTAAGAACTTCACTGATACCCACCGCAATATTGAATTGCCGACTTAACTCTTTTCTGACACGCTCTGCGCTGGTACGAATTGAAAAAGCCCCCACCTGCACAGCAATTGATTCATCGTGTCTCTCGGCAGTCCTTGTTGGTATATTAGAACCTACCCTGAGAGCAACAACCTCTACAGGAGCAGTACCAACCTTATCAATACCTAATTTGTAGGCAGCAACATAAGACAAATCAATAATACGGCCTTCATGAAAAGGCCCACGATCATTGACTCGAACAATAACCGAACGATTATTATTTAGATTGGTTACTCTAACATAAGACGGTAATGGTAAGCGTTTATGTGCAGCACTCATGGCATACATATCATAAATTTCTCCATTGGAAGTCTTGTTACCATGAAATTTATTACCATACCAAGATGCAACGCCACGCTCTTTAAAATCTTCAGCAGAATCAAGGACGTAGTAATGTTTTCCGAATACAACATAGGAGGAAGGGTTACCTCCTCTACTCAACGGTTCATCTTGAGGAACAGCATCTGCGATTCCAGACAAATCAATAGGACCCGATGGACCACTGTCTTTCACTACGTTCGAAAAACAACCTGATAAAGAAAAAACAACGACAAATAAATGAACAATCCGAACTACCATTTAACCTCACCTGAGGCCGCCATTAAATGTTGCTCTTTGATCATTTCCGTTAACTGGATAACCGCCATCGTGTACATTGTACGAGGATTGTAGCGACTAATCACATAAAAATTATGTAGTCCTAACCAATATTCTTTATGATCTTTTTGCTGAAGCTCGACTAATACCGCTTTCGCCTCAGGAGCAAGCTGTTCTTTAACTGTCACATCTGCTTGAGAAAATTGTTCAATTGTCGATTTAGGCTTTAGTTTTTTTGTCATCAAAGCTTTATATTTTTCACCCTTTACTTCTGCCTTATAAACAAGTCCACCATCAACTTTCCAGCCATGAACTTTAATGTAATTTGCGACACTCCCAATGGCATCAACCGGATTGTTCAGTAGATCGATTTTACCATCATCATCAAAATCAACTGCATACATGCGATAACTACTAGGCATAAACTGTCCATAACCCATTGCACCTGCATAGGAACCATTAATAGTACCAATAGTCCATTGCTGCTCGCGGGCTAACAATAAAAACTCTTTTAACTCTTTGCGGAAAAACTTACTACGACGTGGAAAATGAAAGCCCAAGGTATACAATGAGTCAAATACATCAATCTTACCTTTAATTCTACCGTACTTTGTTTCAACACCGATCAAACCTAAAATAACTTCCGCAGGCACTCCATATTTAGCTTCAGCCCGCGATAATACATCTTCATGTTCTTTCCAAAAAGTCAAAGCTAAATCAACACGCTCCTGCTGAATAAAGATTTTACGATACCGATGCCAAGTCATCCTCGATTCAGCTGGCCGAGCAATCGTTTTTAAAATAGGCTTATTCGGTTTTGCACTGGCAAACCATTTCTCAAGATAACTTCGATCAAAGGCATGCTCATCGACCATCATATCGATAAACTTATTTACCTCGATTGCTAATTTCTTTTCATCAACAGGTTTATTAGCAAAAACAGTAGTGCTCAGGCCGACACTAATCAGCAGATAAATCAGAATTTGTTTAAACAAAAACTCTCTCCCTGGTAAATTGTATATTCGAATTATAAATGCTCATACTTCAAATTACATCTCTTAACGTTCTATATGTTGATGATTATTGTAAGTGGTTATTTCTTTATTGTGCATTATTCTTATAACCTGAATCCTCAGTTGGATGTGTTTGAGTGTGTGTTTTTTAGGCTTAGTGGCGTCGACTAGAAAGCAGTTCATAGTCATTCTATTTAAGGCTTTTGCCGTCAAGTCAATGAGTCTAAAAAACGTGCAATCAAATGCGTAGGCAAACTCACTCAATTGATAAATACTAATCCTTCTGTAAGTTGCTGTTATAAAGTACATAATCATAATTTTGAGCCTGTCAACTGAGGATCCTAGGTTTAAGTAGAGTGCAACCGTCGATGCGTACGAATCCCCATGAGGATTCCCATGCTGGCCATCATTGTGACAATTGCTGTTCCACCATAGCTGACGAGTGGCAGAGGAAGCCCTACTACTGGTAGTAGTCCGGTGACCATTCCAATGTTGACGAAGATGTAGACGAAGAATGTGAGTATTAATGAGCCCGCTAGTAGTCTGCCGAATGTGTCTTGAGCTTGAGTGCCAATGTAGATCCCTCG
>JAAGZM010000890.1 GCA_024206355.1 Gammaproteobacteria bacterium
AAGGAGATGAGTATTTCGATGTCCTCATGTGCAAGGTCTTCCTTATACTCGTTTAATATACCGTGCTTCTCTCCATAGTAGGGTCTGTAGCTGAACTTATCATTGTCGTCCCCGTCGAAGTCACCCTCCATTACAATACGACCTCTAACAAAATAGATGTAGTACTCCCCATCGAAGAAGCAGGCGCAGAGGACATTGTCTTTGCCTACCTCCGCAATCTGGGCGTAGAACTTGAGCATGTTCATAGTTCACCTCCAATGGCGGGATTGAACTCAATCCGTAGGTACATGTGTTCCCGATCTTGATCAAGTTTATATTCCCTACGGATACCATCTAAGGGAGTGACCTCGGATATTACGTCTAGGCGTGGCTCTGTCTTGATCTTGGTTTCATAGAACACGCCATCCCGTTTATGGTAGACATACAAGACCTCAGGTCTGCTGGTATCATCGATAAGTACGCTGGCATAGACAATGTCGGTTATTCCCTGTTCTTTGATCAGGGCGTGGACTTTTAATATGTTCATCGTAAACGCTCGAAGGTGTCGTGGTCGAACGCGGTGAGTATCATTATTTGTTCTTCACGTTCGAGGTCCTTTTTATACTCG
>JAAGZM010000141.1 GCA_024206355.1 Gammaproteobacteria bacterium
CACCAGCTGTAACAGAGCGTGGTCGCCTAAAAAACACCGAAATAAAATTTCCACCTAAACAAATCGCTCACCATTGACTGCAGAAAACGCCATCAGGACAGCTGGCTTCTTGAGATGGGGTGCTTTATGCTTCCTATACCCATCATGGTCGACGGCAAGAATATCAACCTGATTCCCGGCATGGCAGTCACCGCCGAAGTGCAGACCGGCAAACGCCGCATCATGGAATTTTTCCTCGCGCCGCTATTGCGTCATGGTGGTGAGTCATTGAGGGAGCGGTGATAGTGATGCTTATAGAACAGTTTTTTAGAGGCAGGCTATTCAGAGGCCATACGTTCTGGGCATTTTATGCATTACTTGGTAGTTGCCTTTTTTGTAGAGAGATTTCCACTGTTTCGAATGACTCCATCATCGATGGACAGGAAATCCGATTCTATCGAAAAATGGTGGTATTAATGTACGGATTGGAAACGATGATGGAAGTTAAAAAACCGCAGCGCGAATGCTCCCTGAAATTTAGTGAATTCTAGTGATCGAGTGATTCCATGGTCGTAAATATAAGATATGCGGTTCTTTGTATGATAATGCTCACGACAATTTTTGCTTTGTCATACAGTGGATTGCTTCAAAGCACAGATACTGATCCTGAGGCTTATGTACCAATAGTGTACGATAAACACTATTCCGAAAATGACGCGGTATGCGGAAGCTTACAAAACTCAATCAATAGTCAATTAGAGAATTCTAGGATAGTGAATTATGCTGAACTGGATAACTTTATTCAGTGGGAGGTAATCGTTCCAAAAATACCTAAGGTGACAGGAGACGATTTACTTTGGGCAGCGACTGCGGACTTAAATGGAGACGGGCAGGAAGAAGCGCTGATTAAATACCTTACGTATATGCCGCTTATTTCATTTGGGCTTGTTGCTTATTCTCAACCTCCAATGAAAATTTTGTCTAGTTTTGACCAGGGGCAGGTTACTTATTACCAGTATTTGAAAATATTTAGCGAGGCCTCTAATACAGAAATCACTAATAATAATGCCCCGCTTTATCGTGTCCACTTTCATAGAAGTTTTCCATTAACCAAATTGCCCGGCAACACCGATACTCCGTCTAAAAGAACGCGATTTAATGCCATCGCGTCTGATTTTTATTTATATCAGCATGGAAAGAAATACTATCTAGCAGTCGATCCCCGTTATTACGAACCGAATGGAGATAGCGAAATTCGTTCGGTGCCCTGGTATGTGCTCTTTCACGTAAATTTAGACGGGTCGTTATCTGAGTACTGCATTTTAAAACGACAATCTTAGAGGAAAAGAAAATGCCATTAGCTACCACGCATACAAATTGGAACAACGGCTCGTATGAAGCAGATCGCAA
>JAAGZM010000891.1 GCA_024206355.1 Gammaproteobacteria bacterium
ACAGGAGCAAAACATCCCGTAATCTCTGGTGCAGTTTACTTTGTTTGATTAGGTATCTTCAGCTGATATTAATCGTCTAAGATAGCAGGTCTGTAGTGTATTTCACCGTCTTCATAAAGTAGCTCACCCGACTCTCTATCTCTTGTTATTTTTAGTTTACTGTGGCCAATTTTTATAACGATATTAGGTTGGATTTTTCTTTTCGCTCTAACAGTTAGCCCATGACAGAGCTTCTCACATTCATCTTGAAGTAACTGACCGTACTCTTCAAGGCTTTGAATTTCATTTTCAAGGTAAGTAATCGTATTTTTTATTTTCTCGACATGTTCATTTCTAGCATCTGATATTGGAATACTCAGAAATTTACTACAGGCAACTCGCATGTTATTGAGCAAAGTAGCTTTTTCATCAATAATAGAATGGTTACAAGCAACTTCAGAATGTTTTAAATCAAAGGGGCCGCTTAAATCAAACTCGGTAAAGACACCTGCTGAAGTGCCTAAAATATCAGTTTCTATACCAACAAAAGAGCGCGTTATGCCTCCGACAATCTGACTTCCAACTGTCTTCTCATTACCAACACGGATGTTACCGTGAGAAGTTGTATCGCAATGTAATAACTGCTCAGCAATCATAATATCGCCATCAGCATCAAGCTTTGCATAACTAGCAAACATTGCAGACAGTGTTCCACCTGCTTTTACTGATACCGTAAAATCCTG
Source organism: Gammaproteobacteria bacterium (assembly GCA_024206355.1). Taxonomy (GTDB): domain Bacteria; phylum Pseudomonadota; class Gammaproteobacteria; order Enterobacterales. The sequence goes on from JAAGZM010000891.1 coordinate 723, forward strand.
AGTTTTAGCAGAATGATCAATGGTTCTGCCTAAGATGCCTTTACCAATAATAATGTTTCCCTTTGCCTTTACATCGGCAGATTCAATCACGCCACCGACTGTAATGTCGCCTTCACAGCGAACTTTCATTCCTTCGCCAATATCCCCTTTAACAAGGAGGTTTGCATCTAACCTCATATGTCCTGTATGTAAATCTACTGCCTTGACTTGAACAGCATCATCGACTTTCATTCCGCGCTCTAATAAATTAGGTTGCCCGCTAATAGTAGAAAGTAATATGAGTGGATCTTCTTTGCTGATTTCTGTTCCAGAGCCTGGTTTATAATCAAGATCACTACCAGATTCAGGAGCTAAAAATTCCCAACAAACATTAATCCCTTTTTTACCATCAGTTGGCGGCTCTTTTTGCATTAGAGGAGTATCTTCTTTGACCGTTGGCAAGTCACCTAAATCAAGCATATCTACTGAACCATCAAGACGCAGGCGAGGTTTTAATATTCTTTCATTGGCTGTATCAACTAATGGTACAAATTGTGCGTCGATTCCCTTTACTGGCATAAGTGCAAATGCGACAGTTTCCTGGCAGCGCTCTAGAGCGGTTACTTGTTGAGCCTGAGCTAATAACAGTTGAATTTTTGAATCGTCAACACCGTAGGTAACACCAGCTTCTTTGAGAAGACTCTCGGCATTATCTTTTGTTATATGTTTGCCACCTTCAGCAGGAGTAATTGCTAAAACAGCCTCTAGTTTGTCTTCCGAAATTTCTACTTCAGCAACTGCATCGATCGCTTCAGCGATAGTATCTGTTTCAAGGGACAAGCCTTTAGTATCTTCCTCAGTTTCAATTTGTTCTAGGGTTTCAGTTAATGCAGAAGTTATTTCTTTTATCTGCTCTTTATCAATTCGAAATTTCCCATAACCTCGTTGCTCCATTATTTGCTGGACGTATTCTGAAGTCATTGGAACAACCACCGACTTATTAATAAAACGTGCAGTAGCTCTTAATGAAACTTTTGTCTCATCATCACTCAACATTGGCTCTATTAAAAAAGTAGGGGCTAAATCTGACATTTGCTTCCTATAATTAATTAACGCTCATAATTCATTGTAGTATTATTTTACAGAAAGTAGAACACTATTTATGACCTATTATCATTCAAAATAATAACAATTAAGACTTTGTAACAATATTATTACTGATTTTAATCCTTCATTATGGTTGACTAGTAGCATTAAAATTATGATTATAATTTTCGTACGAACACGGATACCAACATGAAAGTAAAAGTTAAACGTAGAATATTTATTGTAATTATTATTGCCATTTCTGTTGTAGGAATGATGTCATTAAAAATGATGCGTCCTGAGCCTAAGAAAAAACCAAAACAATTGACAACTATGCTAGTTGAAGTCATTGATCTCACTACATCAGAGGTCACTTTTGAGATACAAAGCCAAGGGACTGTGAAACCTAGGACTCAAACAGTACTTAGCGCAGAAGTCTCAGGTCGCATTGTTAGTATTTCAGATAAATTTATTGCAGGAGGAATCTTTAAGAAAAATGAAGTTCTGATGCAAATTGATCCTACAAATTATCAGGTGGCTGTTGATCAGGCAGACGCATTATTAAAACAGAGAGAAATCGAGTTTAATGGTGCCAAGTCTTTGCGCAGTAAAGGCTACCGTGCTGAAGCTGAATTAGCAGCTGCGAAGTCAGCCTTAAGTGCAGCCAAAGCAGCTCTTGTGAAAGCCAACAAGAATTTAGATAGAACTCATATAAGACTTCCTTACGACGGCCTTGTTAAAAGTAAAAATTCTGATATTGGCCAGTTTGTTAATACAGGTAGTCATCTTGGAACCACATTTGCCATTAACAGCGCAGAAATAAGATTGGCGTTAACTGATCAAGAACTCGCTTTTCTTGATCTGCCAGAAGCTGGCGATATTGTTGAGAAAGGTTCATCTACAGGTCCAAAAGTGAAACTATCTGCCGTACGCAAAGGACAACATCAAACATGGGATGCACATATTGTTAGAACAGAAGGTGTAGTCGATGAGAAAAGTCGAGTTACATATGCAGTAGCTAAAATAGATGATCCATACCGTTTATCGTTAACATCTGCAGATCGAATAAATGAAAATGCATTACCCATAGGTACTTTTGTTAAAGCAACCATATCAGGTAAAAGCTTCTCAAATATCATTAAAGTCCCTCGCTCATCTATCCGAGGAAAAAATCAATTAATGTTTGTTGATGAAGATAGTCGTCTAAGAATAAAAACCGTTGATATATTGAGAGCCGATTCAAAATTTGCCTATATCCGTGACGGAGTTTTCTCAGGGGAGAAGATAACAATCACAGCCATTGAATCACCAATAGATGGCATGAAAGTTCGTACAGGCGATGAAGTTTCCACTGATGAGCAATTGGCAAACAGTGATGAAGATGCCACAAATAGTAATACTGCTGAAGATAAATCATCAGAAATCAAATCAAATTAATTGCTATTAGCTCCAGTTATTTAAACAGGACTTATCTATGAAACAAAGAATGTTCAGCGCTGAAAAAGGTCTTATAGCATGGTTTGCAAGCAATTCAGTTGCCGCAAATCTAATGATGATTATTATTATCGCTTTTGGTCTATTTTCTGGACTCAGTATTCGTAAACAAACAACACCTGACATCACGCTTAATAATATACAAATTACTGTTCCCTATAGAGGTGCAGCTCCACAAGAAGTTGAGGAAGGAGTAATTATTAAAGTTGAAGAGGCTATTCAAAATATCCAAGGCATCAATCGAGTTACGTCAAATGCAAATGAAGGTTTTGGCATAGTCACTATTGAAGTCAATACCGATGAAGATATTAATAAAGTACTCAGTGATGTGAAAAATCGTGTTGATGCTATATCAACATTTCCTGCTCTGACTGAAAAACCTACTATTTCCAAGCAACTCATCAGAACCCAAATTATGTTTGTGAACGTAGTTGGCGATATGGATGAAAAAACACGAAAAACTTTCGCTCAGCAAATTAAAGATGAACTCACTTCTTTACCTGAGGTCAATCAAGCTCAAATCCTTGGCAATAGAAACTATGAAATTGGCATTGAAATTTCTGAACAAGTTCTAAGAGAGTACGGACTAACGCTAAATGAAGTTGCTAGTGCAATAAGAAAGTCATCTATTGATATGCCAGGAGGAGCAATTAAAACTGAAGGTGGTGATATCCTTTTAAGAACAAAGGGGCAAGCTTACACAGGCCAAGAGTTTGGTGAACTTGTTCTCCGAACTTATGCTGATGGCACGCGTCTGACATTAAGTGATATTGCTGATATTAAAGATGAGTTCGAAGAATCTGATGGTTTTGGACGTTTCAACGGAAAGACAACAGCGACGATTAGGGTTTTGGCAATAGGCGATCAAAATGAACTAACTTCTGCTGCTGCTATCAAGCGTTATATGGAGAAAAAGGCGCTCGTAATGCCTGATGGAATAAAACTTGAAGCTTGGGGTGACCGTTCTTTCTATCTAAAAGGTCGTCTCGACATGATGATGACCAATATGCTACAAGGTGCCCTTTTAGTATTTCTCATTTTAACTTTATTTTTACGCTTAAAAATTGCACTTTGGGTTGTTGTTGGTATTCCGATTTGCTTCCTTGGTGCTTTATGGTTGATGCCTGTAGGGCCTTATCCCGTCACTATCAATATGATTAGTTTATTTGGTTTCATACTTGTTCTAGGAATTGTAGTTGATGATGCCATCATTATTGGGGAAAGTATTTACACCAAAATCAGAAAAGATGGACACTCTCTTGATAATGTTATTAAAGGTGCTAATAAAGTAGCAACTGCGGCAACATTTGGTGTACTGACAACAATTGCTGCATTTGCACCTATGCTATTTGTAGGAGGTATTGTTGGGCCATTTTTTGAAGCTATGTCTGTAGTAGTCATTTTATGTCTGATATTTTCTCTGATTGAATCAAAGCTAATACTTCCTGCACATTTAGCCCATACAAAACTCACACCATTACCGCCAGAAGAACTCTATAAACCTTATCGTGAGATGAACTTTTTTACCCGCTTTGTACGCTTTTTTCAACGTATTCAGCGCGGTTTTCAAAATAAATTAGATTACTTTATTCATAATGTTTATACACCACTTCTAAAGAAGACAATATCGAATAGAGGTGTAGTCGTTGCTCTATTTAATGCTTTTTTATTCATTACTGCAGGTGCGTTTATGGGTGGTCAAGTTCGTTTAGTGCTCTTTCCAGAAGTACCAGGTGACTTTATTCAAACACAGTTGAATATGCAGAAAGGAACATCCCCATTCATCAGGAATGACGCACTAGAGAAGCTTGAAACAGCCGCATTGGAGCTCAATAAAGAACTTGGAGAACTTGCTGAGAATTCTATAGCACCTATAAAACATGTAATGGTATTTACACAAGGTGATACGGGTGGTTTTATCATGCTTGAGCTTGTAAAGTCTGAGTCCCGTACTATTTTACCCTCAGAAATCACAAACCAGTGGCGAGATAAAGTTGGTGAAATTCCTGGAGTCAAAGACTTAAGATTTTTTTCAGGGGTAAATGCAGGAGGAGGTTCAGCACTTAGTTTCCAATTATTTGGAAACAACTATGAAGCCCTTGAGTCTGCAGCCAAAGAATTGGAAGGCAAATTATCTGAGTATGATGGTGTATTTGATATCAGAAATTCTTTCAGTTCTGGTAGCCAAGAAATTAAGCTCACAATTAAACCTGAAGCTGAAGCATTAGGATTAACGCTTTCAGATTTAGGTCGTCAAGTACGCCAAGCCTTCTACGGAGAAGAAGCCCAACGTATCCAACGAGGCAAAGATGAAGTTAGAGTCATGGTTCGTTATCCCATAGAAGAACGTCGTTCATTAGCTGATCTGGAGAATATGCGTATTCGTACACCTGCAGGTGATGAAGTACCATTCTTCTCTGTAGCAGATGTCAGTATCGGTCAAGGTTATTCTTCAATCTTTAGAGAAAATCGTAAACGATCGATCACTGTTACCGCTGATGCTGATCCTGATATGGTTGAACCAAGCACAGTGATGAGTGAAATTTCAGAGGAATATTTACCTCAAATGTTATCAAAGCACACGGGCGTAAAATTTCAGTTACAAGGAGCATCACTAGAGGAACAAAAACTGGTGGGTAATCTTACTACGGCTTCTTTAGTTGCAATATTTCTCATCTTTGCATTACTAGCAATTCCTTTACATTCCTATGGACAACCGCTAGTCATTATGTCAGTCATTCCGTTCGGGCTTGTTGGCGCAGTCATTGGCCATCTCATTATGGGTAAAGCAATTAGTATGATGTCTATTTTCGGCCTAATTGCTTTATCTGGTGTTGTCGTCAATGATAGTTTGATTATGGTGGACTTTATTAATAAGGCTAGAGAAGAAGGGTTAAGTCGCTTCGATGCGGTTGTACAGTCTGGTACTCATCGTTTTAGAGCAATTTTATTAACATCGCTCACCACAGCATTCGGATTAATGCCAATTATGCTAGAAACTAGTTTACAAGCTCAGTTTGTTATTCCAATGGCGATATCAATGAGCTTTGGCATAATTTTCGCAACCATCATCACATTGTTTTTAATTCCTGCACTTTATCTATTACTTGAAGATTTCAAAGAATGGAGTAGTAGATTTAAAAACTTTCTACTAGGCAGAGAACCTGAGTCGAGCAACTCTCCAGTAAGTAAATACTAAGTACTTTAACCTAGAATCCTCAGTTGACCGGCTCACAATTATGATTATGTACTTTATAACAGCAACTTATAGAAGGTTTAGTATTCACCAATTGAGTGAGTTTGCCTACGCATTTTATTGCACGTTTTTTAGACTCATTGACTTGACGGCAAAAGCCTTACATAGAATGACTATGAATGGCTTTCTAGTCGGCGCCACTAAGCCTAAAAAACACACACTAAAACGCGTCCAACTGAGGATTCTAGGATGATGTTGCGATATTCTTTGAATCTTCCTGAGA
>JAAGZM010000142.1 GCA_024206355.1 Gammaproteobacteria bacterium
AAAGTGTAAAATGCGTTATATCACCACATTATTAATTTTACTAAATATAAGCTGCACTCCAATAGCCGAAGATGATGATGTATTTAAAACGGGCAAAGAAGCATCACCACCATACGGATGTATAGAACTTCGTAAAAGAGGTGGTGAATGTTAAAGCATAATAAACTATCTAAAATAGTCTCCAGCGTACATGACCGATTCACGTATATTTCTGACATTGAACTGTACAATGTCAAAGAGCATTGGGTAAGCTTTGATGAGATACCAGAGGGTAATTTTTCTGGTGATTGTGAAGATTTTACACAGGCGGTAAGAAAAGAATTGGCGGCAATTGGTGAAAAATCAAGAATTGCAACGTGCGGCATTAACAGCACACGAATGAATCATGCTGTATGTATATATGAAAATTGGGTAATTGATAACGTACACAAATGGCCTATGCTCAAATCAGACCTACAAAATTACAAATTTATATCAATATCTGGATTTAATGCCGGCGATAAGTGGCATGAGTTACTATAATTAAACAAAGAGTAAATGAATATGAGTGTTTTAATAGCAAGTACAACTAGCGCAGCACAGAGCGCAGGCACTGAGATTGCAGCAGGATCGTCGGTCACAGTGGTAGCAACCCAAGGCATTGCCTCAAATGAGGAAGCAGTCATTGAGGTGGCAACAACAACAGACACATGGACACCATCAGGCGAGGTCATATCAAGGTCGCAGCCCGTTAAAATCATAAACGGAGGCGTAACATTTAGAATAAATAAGCCTGCTTCTGTTGTTGCCTATGGCGTAGAAGTTAATTAGCAATCAATGATCATAGTTCAGAACTTAAAAACAATT
>JAAGZM010000892.1 GCA_024206355.1 Gammaproteobacteria bacterium
ACTTTATCGATAATGCTGGTGGTGTGGATTGCTCTGATAAAGAAGTTAATATTAAGATATTGCTTAATTCGATTGTTGCTGATGGTGATATGACGATTAAGCAACGTAATACGCTTTTGGCGAGTATGACAGATGAGGTTACTGATATTGTATTGACCGATAACTATCTACAGTTGCAGTCGATCAGTATCACTGAGAGTCGTTCAGAATCAACATTGAAAGAATTTATGCGGTTTATTCATCATCTAGAGAAAGAAGATCGTCTTGATAGGAAGCTTGAATTTATTCCAACAGATGATGAGTTGCTCGAGCGAAAATCAAAAGGCCAAGGTTTAACAAGGGCAGAGCTAGCTGTATTAGTTGCTTATGGAAAAATGGTTCTAAAAGAAGAGCTTAATGTTCCAGAAGTTAGTAACAATCCCTTTTATCAAAATGTCTTAGTTAATTATTTCCCTAAGCCACTGCGTACCAAATATGCAAACACTATGGAAAAACATCGTCTACGTGACGAGATTATTGCAACTGAAATTGCCAATGATATGGTTAATTATATGGGCAGTAATTTTGCTTATAGAATTAAAGATGAGACGGGGGCTAAATTTCCAGAAATTGCTTGTTGCTTCTCGATGTCAATGCGAATTTTTGATGTGGAAAGTTTGTGGAATAAAGTTGTAGCTTTAGATAACAAAGTTTCAACGACTATTCAGCTAGAAATAATGGCACGATCTCAGCGGATGATCCGTAGAGCTACTCGTTGGTTCCTTCGTCATGGTGATAAGCAAACCTTGATGACTGATTATGTTGAATATTTTAAAAATGATGTTCAACTTCTTCATAGGGATGTTTCGAAGATTTTAGATAAGGAAGAAGCTAGAGATCTAAACATTATTATTAAACAGTATATCGACGAAGGTGTGCCTAAAGACCTAGCGAAGCAAGTGACTTATCTAAGTACTTTATTTTCAGCGCTTGATATTGTTGAAATGTCGAAACTATCAGGTGAAAGTGTCATCAATATTGCTGAGATTTATTATAAGTTGGGTGCAAAACTTGAGTTGCACTGGTTCCTCGATCAAATCGTTCTTCAGCCAGTTGAGAACCACTGGCAAGCATTTGCTAGATCAGCATTTAGAGAAGAGCTTGATTGGCAGCAAAGAGGTTTGACATTAGCAATACTTGATTTAACTGATCCAAAGAAAAATCCAGAGCAAAGACTCAATAGCTGGATGCTTGATAATGTTGAATTGATAGGACG
>JAAGZM010000143.1 GCA_024206355.1 Gammaproteobacteria bacterium
AGATTTTAACAACGAAAACAAATATGTGGGAAAAATTGATGTAAGTGATTACGTTGGAAATATTGAAATAGAAGAAGAATTAGGCACTGTTTTTTTTGATAAATTAAAGGTATCAGGACACATAATAGCTGAAACGGGCACAGGCATTGAGTCTAGTGAGTCTATACAAGCTGGTACATTTATCGAAGCTGGCCTGTCTATCAAAGCAGCCACATTTATCGAAGCTGGCGAGTCTATCGAAGCAGTAAGGGATATAAAAGCAGTTACACTTATCCACTCTGGATTGTGTATCAACTCTGGACGTGATATTGAGGCTGGTGAGTACATCGAGGCTGGAAGGGATATAAAAGCCGCACTAGATATAAAAGCCGGAATGGATATAAAATCAGCATGGAGTGTCAAAGCTGGGAATATACAAGCTGAATGGGGTGTCACTGCTATACCAAAGAAAGCAGTGGAAAAAATAAATTAAAATAAATTGAATTAATGCTTGACATATTCAAACAATAAGATTAAGATGGGTCATAAGCTAAAGAAATCGAACAAAAACCCCAAAAAAAAGGAAATATCATGAATACATTATTTGATACTTTAGTTGGCATTATCGAGAGTGACTTTGCAAAAGAAACTCTTTCAAATTTAACTGACATAGTCGAATATGCAGATGATCCAGCCATTAACGAAGATGCAGCAAAAAAAATTCAGACAGCTGGCCTGAGATGGTTGGATAATATGGAAAATGGCAATGAATG
>JAAGZM010000144.1 GCA_024206355.1 Gammaproteobacteria bacterium
AATTCATGAAAAGATCGCGGACACGGGAATTGTTGGTGTCATTAAAAAAGGTAACTCAGATAGAGTTGTTGGCCTACGAGCAGATTTAGATGCTTTAGATTTAGATGAATTTAATCAGTTTGAGCACCGTTCAAAAATTAAAGGAAAGATGCATGCTTGTGGCCATGATGGACATACGGCTATGTTATTAGGTGCAGCTTGCCATCTTGCTAAAGATGTTGATTTTGATGGTACTATTTATGTGATTTTTCAACCTGCCGAGGAAGTAGAAGGTGGCGCTCAGAAAATGATCGATGAAGGATTATTTAAACGATTCCCCATGGATGCTGTTTTTGGTATGCATAATTATCCTACTCAGGCTGTCGGTACTTTCTCTATTTGTCCCGGTCCAATGATGGCGGCATTTGGCTCTTTTGAATGTGTTATTACCGGAACTGGTATGCATTCATCTTTACCCCATATGGCTGTTGATCCCATTGAAATAGGTGTTGAAATGCACCGTCAATGGAAGTCTATATTGCATAGAGACATTGAGCCTCTTCAACCAGCTGTTATTAGTGTGACACAATTTAATTCAGGGAGTGCGCATAACATTTCTCCCGAGATAGCTGAGCTGAAAGGTTCGACTCGCTGTTTCTCCCCAGAGGTGGCGGCAACGATTTCAAAGCGAATGACAGATATTGCACACGATGTTTGCGCTATGAATAATGCTAAATGCGAATTTATTTATAAGCAGTCATATCCAGCTTTAATTAATGAGCCAGTTTGTACTAGTTTTGTGGCTGAAGTTGCAGCAAAAATTGTTGGCGAAGATCAGGTAAGTACTGGTATTGAACCTATTTTAGGTTCAGAAGATTTTGCCTGTATGTTGGAGAATTGTCCAGG
>JAAGZM010000893.1 GCA_024206355.1 Gammaproteobacteria bacterium
GTATATTAGTTGATGCTACACCTAAGTTTACTTAGCAGAATAAACCTTTTTACCAGCTTGCCATGTTTCGTGGACTTTGATTTTCCAGATATCTTCAGGTGCGATAGTAAAGTAATCGCTGTCGACAAGAATAAAATCTGCCCATTTACCTTTCTCAAGTGAGCCTAATACTTTTTCTTGATGTCCTGCATAAGCAGCGTCCAATGTGAAAGAGCGTAATGCTTCCTCTCGGGTCATTTTTTGTTCACTACGCCAGCCGCCCAGAGGTTGATCGTCTCTATCTTGCCGAGTCACAGCAGCATGAAGGCCGAAAAAGGGATTAGATGGCTCTACAGGGAAATCTGAACCGGATGCAATGACAATATCTAGGCTGAGAAAAGATCTCCAAGCATAGGCTCCTTTAAGACGTTCTTCACCAATCCGGTCCTTTGCCATATTTTTATCAGACGTTGCGTGGGTTGGTTGCATTGATGGGATAACATTGGAGGCCTTGAATCGGGGAAAATCCTCAAGGTGAACAATTTGAGCATGTTCGATACGATGTCTTAAATGTTGAAATTTGGGATACTTTTCAAATATATCGAGCAATAGACGATTACCACGATCACCAATCGCATGACTATTTACTTGAAATCCAGCAGTCATTGCCTCTATAGATAAGGCCTCAGTTTCTTCTTCGGTATGTAATAAGAGGCCACTGGTGTCAGGTCTGTCGGAATAAGGTGCATCCAGTGCTGCACCACGGCTTCCTAGGGCGCCATCAATTGAAATTTTGACACTTCTGACTGATAATCGATCATCAAAGAGATTCTTCTCTGGCCCTTGCTCTAGAGCTTCATGGTAACCTTCTGTTGTTACATCAAGCATGGCATAAACTCTTACTGGTAACTTGCCTTCAGTTGCTAGGTTTTTAAAAGCTTGAATGGTCACAGGTGCAACGCCTGCATCATGAACAGAAGTGATGCCTTCAGATGCTAACATTTGTAGTGATTTTGATATCAATGCCTGTCGATGACTCATCGAAATATCGGGCATTTTACGAAAAACCATTGCCATTGCATTATCGACAAGAATACCTGTTGGATTACCCTGAGGATCTCTTAGTAACTCGCCACCAGCAGGATCTAAAGTGTTGCGATCAATGCCTGCAATTTTCATTGCCTCACTGTTTAGCCACATTGCATGGCCGTCAATTCGATTAAGTGCAACAGGTTTGCCTGCCACTGCATTATCGAGTATTTCTGCTCCTGGAAACTTTTTACCTTTCCAAAGTACCTGATTCCATCCTCTACCGGTGATCCATTCTTGCTCAGGATTTTCTTGAGCAAATTTCAGTACTCTTTTAGCAGCTTCAGAAGCAGATTTTGTACCGGTGAGATCAACGGTTGTCAATGCACCTCCATGAGAGAGGATATGACCGTGGGCATCTATTAGACCTGGTAGTAGATTTTTGCCTTTACCATCAATCAAAGTTAGAGTTTTATTTTTAAGTAAAAGTTCATCAACAGCTTTTTGGCTGAGCGTCTGCTCTACGAGACCCGTTTCATCAAAGAGCAGCCCTTCGAATTGTAACAAGCCTTTATCAGTGGATGTATAGCCGTTGATATTATGTAATAAGGTGGAAGCGAATAAGCCTGAAGTTATGATAAGAGTGATAGATATTAATAATATTTTCATAATTTTCATAATAATTCCATTGAGGTGTGTGCTTTGGATGAAACTAGAATAGCGTGTATTAAAAAGATTTTGAAGTAATATTATTTAATCACAGAGGAGGGCGGTTCTTGTATAATTGCTGAA
>JAAGZM010000894.1 GCA_024206355.1 Gammaproteobacteria bacterium
AACAAAGTCAGTATCATTACGGAATTCAGAAACTCGTTTGTTCAGATCCCGACTCTTGATAAGACTACGAGTACCATTTGCACCTGACTGAGCTAATTTAACTGAGCTATGCGTACCAGCGAATAGGATCGGAGCTGTACCGCCTGAAGCGAAGCCAATAGCGCCGGAAATGGAGGCATCTCGAAGCTCGTCGTTCGTGAAGTTCAAGCTTTGACGTACACTAGCCGCGGTAATTAACCCCTCAGAGCCTTCCTGTAGGAATTCAACACTAGCTTTAGTTGCAAGAATGAGGGATTGTTTAGCTGCGATAGTAGTGCCTTCAAGCAGAAGAGCAGATAATGTTTTGAGCTGGCTCTCAGGTACTTTGCTACCAAGCCGAATACTTGTAGCCTTCAGGAAATTACCAACTCCTTCAATTCCAATTTTATTTAAGAAAGCCCGGCCTGCCCACTCACCGGTTACATACTTGGCGCCAGCTGAGTTCAGTGCAGCAATGAATGCTGACCCAGTCAGAATGAGAGCTTTGGCTTTTGCTTCAGGTTCATGTCCGAATTCTTTAGCGTACAGCTCAGTACCTACTTTGTAGTTTTCTCCAGTAAAGGCAGCAGCAAAAGGCATAGCAACACCTTTTTTTGCTGCGGCGTACATGAACGGTAAAGAGTCAACAACGAACTCGAGAACAGACTTGGGATTGTTGGAGAGGACTCCAATGAAGTCTCGTCCGAATGTTTCGTTTTCATAAACTTTCGTGAGAGCCTTTATGGTTTCTTCCTGGTTACGGTTATTGGTTAACAGCTGAAAGAATTCCTGACCTTTGGAGAATGCTGTGGCTACTGCAGTTCTCTGATCCCGGACTTGTTCCTGATACATGGCAATGTCACGCATTGCACTCAAGTATTTTTCATCTTCAACTTCAATGACATTACCTTCAGCATCTTTCTTGAATGCTTTGGTAGCTGATAGGTTATCGAATAAGAATTCTACTCCGGCCAGAGGCAGATCAACTGCCATGGCAATGATACCGGTACCGGCAGCCAGAAGACGTCCAGTTGTATCAGTGACTGCGCCACCGAAAGTATCAGCTTCTTTATTGGATAGTGCTCGATATTCGCCACCACCGATCGATACCGGTAAGCCAATATCTTTGCCCCCCAGGTACACGGATTCAATTCGACGAGTTTTACTTTTTTCGTCTGCAATCTCCTGTTCAGCATAAATACGTGCAATGTCTTCGTGACGCTTCTTCTGATTGTAAACAGTATCATAGCTGGCATTGATTGCTCGAGTGTTCAAATCAGAGTTGATATCAGCACCGGTAGCTGAGTTACGTAGTTCGACTAACGGCCTACCGTAAATACCTTCACCCACCGCGCGAACGTCGACAGCAAACTGTGCATCTTCTGCTTCATCAAAGTCAGTTCGATAGGTTGGTTCCTGTCCCGCGGTAATAGCCTTGACAGCTTCCTGACGACCTTGCTCACCCAGCTTGTTAATATCTTCAGTCGTAACTTCATATGGACTTTTTCCCAGGACATTAGCTGCAGCAATACGCTGACGAGCTTCTTTTTTGATATTGCGTTTAGCCTGTTCAGCATCCGTTACCGGAGGAGCATTGGGATGTGCGACTTCGAAGGCATCAAAGGCTGTGCCTGATTTGTTGGATCCAAGACGTAAGATCTCGCCAGTGTCTGGCATACGAATGCTGTCGGCATCGAGGATATCAGACTGACCAATTTGAATTCGTTTGAATTCTAAGGACAGTCGTTTTTGAAGGGAGCGGGCTTTGACTTCTTGTTGTTTAGCGTCAGTAACAACTCCGGATAGTACTGAACCCTCGGGGGCATTGGACAGAATATTAGATGCGCCTAAGCCAGAAAGGCTAGTTGCTGATACAGGAACTGATGCCATAGTTTTATTGCTGTTGGCCTGCGCTTGCTGCCTGTTCACGAAGACGAAGCGCCTCGGCTTGAGATTGGCGGAGAGCTTCAACTTGAGCTTGAGATCGGGCTAAATGTTCTGCATTGATGAAGTCAATCATACTATCAACATTGGCATCACCACTTTCGGCTTCTTTGACAATGTTAATGAAGGTTTTTTTATTTATTATATCTTCTGCAATCAGATCATCTGAGAATTCCAGATTCACTCCCAACTCAAGGGCGGCAGCCAACGTATCAACCGAAGGCTGTTGGGCAAATCCATACTTCTTCCAGTTCTTGAAAACATCAGAAGAGTAGGTTCTAATTTTTTTGACACCCCAATCATCAGCAAGATCTGCAGGAAGTTTTTTAATAACATCATTCTGGGCATTGATTAATCCAGTACCGGTATTCTTATAGCCTTTCGTGTTTGCACCCCACGTTTTTGCACGCAATTTTGCAACGTTCAGATTACCTTCATTTTTCAGTTTCTGGACAGCCAGTTTGTCATTCTGCGCTTGCTCAGCAAGTTTAGTTTGCGCGTCAACAATTTGCTCTGGAGTCTGAGCATTGAAACCAACCATATCTTTTTGGTACTGAACAATAGCTTGTGCCGTAGCTGCATCACCGTGGAAAGTTGGAGAGGCTACAAAGTTACGAACCAGGTCAGTTGCTGAAATAGCAACAAGTTCTTCCTGATCTGTTGTCAGAGTTTTACCGGCAATTTTGGCTGCATGTGCTTCAATCCAATTATGTTGAATTCCTCGAAACTCACTTACGGCAGCACGATTTTCTTGCCCAACCTTGGTCACACGAATCTGCTCAGCGATTGCAGCTTCAGCTACTGCGTTTTGGTTTTTTGCAAGAGTAACATTTTCGTCACGTAATGTCTGCTCAGCTTCAATTTGTTTTGGTTTAGCAGCAGCCAATAAAGAATCTACTTCGTTCTCAATAGTTTTACCTTCAATATCCAGTTCGCTTAATTTAAAAGCTTGATCCAATCCACGAGATTCCTGCAGTTTTACTTTTTGTGTAGACATAGCTTCATTGATTGCAGCCAGATCAAACCCAACACCAGCATCTGCAGATTCCTGGGTTAAGCGTGATACTAATTTTCCGGCATCAGTGTCAAAAGTATCCAGGTTGGTATTGCTTTTCATCCCCCGGATAATGTTCTGAGTATTGCCTTCAGTCTTAGCATCTACATTTGCACGCTCACCTTTTTCGATATCTTTTACTGTACCGGATAAAGATTTAAAAGCACGATCGATTAATGTGCCAGCTTTGAAAGCCGCATCAGCTTGATTAACCGGTTGGAATATAACATTCTTGAATTGCGGATCAGCCATTAGATTACCTTATTAGCTGTTTGAGAGGTAGAGTATGCCTCTTCAGCTGCAGCACGTTCAGCCAAAGTAGCATTATCACTGATACCTAGTACTTCATTGGAGACAGCGTTAGCTGCGGCATCACCTCGACGACGAACTGCATTATTAAATGCTAATTTATTCGCTTCGTAGTTTTTCTCAAATGCTTCTTTTTGAAAGTCGAATTGTTCTTCTGCAAGGTCTAAACCTTTCATACCAAAATAGATATTGGATACGGCACCGAGTCCGTCGAAGACCGGTCCTAGAAATCCTTGATTCTCAGTTACGACTCCATTCTTGTCAATGTT
>JAAGZM010000895.1 GCA_024206355.1 Gammaproteobacteria bacterium
CCACTTGAACGCATAGTATCCATAAAGTCACGTATATTGAGTCGAGGTTTTATATTCTCTTTTGTAAATAATTCACCACGAGGACTAAGAGCAAAGCCACCTTTTTCAATAACTTCATCGGCTAGTGGTATATCGGAAGTAATTACTAAATCTCCTGCAGAGCATCGCTTAACAATTTCATCATCAGCAACATCAAATCCTGAAGATACCTGAAGGCTACTCAAAAATTTAGAGGGAGGTGTGCGGATATATTGGTTTGCAACAAGCGTCAATTGTATTTGAGTTCGTTCTGCGGCTTTAAATAATATCTCTTTAATAACAATTGGACAGGCGTCTGCATCGACCCAAATTTTCATAGTTCATCACTTTTCAGTTTAAAAACTTATATTGTGCTCCTAATTTCTAGTCAGCATAAATATGATAATTTAAAATATCTTTCCAAGTTAGAAGACCTTCAATTTTTCCATCAGAATCGACAACGGGTAAGCATGAAAAATTATTTTCAAGAAGTAGAATAGAAGCTGTTTCAATTCGTGAATTTTGACCAACTGCAATTGGGTCAGCTGACATAATATCGGCTGCTACTTGATTTAATAGTTCACGATCACGCTCATGCTCCATATCTGTGTCGATAAATGGGCTGAGATTAAGAGTAACATCACGATCAGAAATAATCCCTAGCAGGACATTATTTTCATCAACAACAGGCAAGTGATGATAACTGACATCTGAAAAGATGTCAGACAAAGCATCTAACTTTGTATTAGCTAAGACAGTGTGTAGATTCTGCGACATAATTTGATTAACTAACATAATTTTCCTTACTTAAAATCATTTAAAATGTAATTCATGATCTTCACAATCAATAACAGTAACACTACGATTTAGATTATTCATTGTATTGACATCATTAATGGTTACTTGCACATTAGAATATAGTTTCTTTTGGATATTTATTATAGCTTTTTTATTGAGTGCTAATAGTTTTTTTTACAGGCAAATTTTCCGTCACTAATTTTAAAATATATAGGTTCATTGAGAGAATTAGAAGTAAATGAAGCTATTAACATCTTTTCGCAAACAGAATGTTTTACCGAAGCATAGGGTAATTGGCTTGATTTATTGGTATTTTTACTCATAGTTAGATTATATACTTATTCTAAGTCAAGTTGTTGGCTCCAGGGCGAAAATTGAGTAGAAATTGTTCTTTTTCTAAATGCGACGACTGCTTTTCTATTGTATTTAATAGTTGATTAAAATTGCGCAGTTCTTTGTTGCTCAAATATGATAGTAAATTTCGCTCATCTTCTTTAGCAATGGGGACGATTTCAGAGACTATGCAGCAAAATCGATTGTAGAGTTAGGAAAGTAACAATTTTTAACCATTGTTAGCATGCAATCTCTGTATTTTAATGTAAAATATCGACAATTTTCATCAGTATCATTAAAATACAGAGAAGTACTCGTATGAAGTTATTCCAGTTTCTATTTGTAACAATCTTTTTTATGCTGTTTGTCCCAGTAGCAGCCTGCATTAGCCCTATTGAAGAACCTGAAGAAAATGTCAAAAATTGTTTGGCTGAAGCGGCAGACGGTAGTGAATATGCTCAATTTATGTTGGGTTTGATTTACTATAATGGCGATATGGTTGAGCAAGATATTATTAAAAGTCTTCAGTGGTTTACTAAATCTGCCGAACAAGGCTTTGTTTACGCTCAATATAACCTAGCAGTCATTCTAGCATCGGGTGAAGGTATCCCGAAAAATAATAAAGAAGAAATTAAATGGTTAACGCGTGCTGCTGAGCAAGATTATGAGCGCGCTCAGTTTTCTCTTGCTCAACGATTTGACTATGGTGAAGGGGTCAAAGAAAGCCCTTCTGCAGCAGCTAAATGGTACTTGAAAGCTGCAGAACAAGGTCATTCAGGTGCTCAAAATAATATCGGTATTATGTATGATAACGGTGTTGGCGTCGTAAAAAATAAAAGTCGAGCTCATATGTTCTTTTATATGGCATCTTTAAAAGGTGAGATGGCTAGTATTAAAAATCTAGCACTTATTAAGAACGAAATGACGGAAGACGAATTCAAGCTTGCTAAGCAACTAACTGCAGAATGGATGGAAAATTATCCCTAGTATTTTAAACTAAACATTAAGATATGAAGCAACTCACCAAGTATTATAAAGATGATAAATTGCTTATAGAGTTAGATTGTCAGCTTTTAATCTAGCCACTTCTCTAACTCATCAGCACCGCCAATATGCTCACCATCAATATAAACTTGAGGAGTGGTAGCACGACCTGAAACTGCTTTAAGTGCGCTATAACTTAGGCCGTTTTTCCCGAGTTCAATAACTTCATAGTTATAGCCATTTTCTTCAAGCAGATCTTTTGCATGATTACAGTGTGGGCATCCTGGCTTAGCAAGCATTGTCACATTTACTGGTTTGCTAGCATTTGGAGATACATAATCTAACATAGTATCAGCGTCAGAAACTTCAAAAGGATCACCTGGGACATCAAGTTCAATGAACATTTTTTCAATGACACAGTCATTAACAACCATGCTATATCGCCAGCTTCTTTTGCCAAAGCCAATTGAAGTTTTATCAACTAACATTCCCATACCTTCAGAAAACTCACCATTTCCGTCAGGAAGAAATTTTATATTTTGTGCGTCTTGTTCTTCTTTCCAAGCATTCATGACAAAAGTATCATTAACTGAAACACAGTAAATTTCATCGATGCCTTCTTTATTAAAAACTGATGCAAGCTCATTATATCTTGGTAGATGAGAAGATGAACAAGTTGGTGTAAATGCTCCTGGTAATGAAAATACAATTACTTTTTTGCCAGCAAATAACTTATCGCTTGACCATGCTTCCCACTCATTATCTTCTTGTACTTTAAATTTAACTGATGGGACATTTTGACCTTCTCTATTCTTTAACATGATTTGTACTCATAATTATTAATTAGAACTCTAATACTCAAGGCAATAATGAATAGTCTTGATTTTGCAAAATAACGAGTTGGGTCTTCGCTGACAATGATATTTCAATGAAGGCTAATGAATCTTTTGTTGTATAACCTAAAAATTCAGTAGTTTGACCAGATATAAAACTATACACCACTGTCATGGAATTGTTCAATAATTTGCGAATTATTCGATTTTAGTTTTTTTATTGGTATATTGTAAGTACAATCATCAGATAGTAGCATTTAAAAATGATTAATTAAAACAGGATAATCGTCGTGAAAAAGCAAATATTTATTCTTGATGATGATGGACAAATGTTATCACTTTTAAGAGATATTTTTGAGATAGAGGGTTGGCAGGTAACTGTTGCAGCAAGTATCTCACAAGCAAAAGAATGTCTTGAAAGCAGCTCTCCAGATTGCTTTATTATTGACTTAAAGTTACCTGATGGTGATGGCAGTGAGTTTATTCACTATCTACGCTCTAAATATGAAGCTCCGATTATGGCTATTAGTGGAGCTATTAGTGGCAGTGATACCTTTAATTTACCTGCTACTAAGCAAATGGGTGCAGATTATCACATGAGTAAACCGTTCGA
>JAAGZM010000896.1 GCA_024206355.1 Gammaproteobacteria bacterium
AAGTTGCTGGCAAAAATGTGTGAGTTCAACAGTATCAGGTAATGTCGGCAAGTTGCCCATTTCATCTTGATTTGACATGCTGCAATAATTAATCAATAACTGCTGCCTATCATCCAGCCATCGATCAATTAATAAATGATGACCTCCCCACCGATCCTTAGCTTTATATAATTGCTCTAGCATAATATTCTCTAATGGTGTCATTCAAACAATCTTGTTTGATAATTAATAATATTACAGGAATGGTAGAAAAATTAAAGGTATTTGGACTTGGTGCTAGATAAAATAGGTATAAATGTTTGTAGTCAATTAATCACTAAAACTATAATTATGTTCTCGTCTAAATAGTGGAATTAGCATGAGGACTAAAAAACCGGAAAAAATCAATAACATCCAGACAGGCATCGAAAATGACAAAAATTTCCAGCTCACTTCTGCGCATTCACCAGAACCATGTAATACCTCTTTCAGGACAGCACTCATTGGCAAGGTGTCTAGCATGTACTCCAGACCAGGACCGCAGCTAGGAACTTCATCAGCAGGCAATGATTGCAGATAAGTGTGGCGCCCTGAGATAAATACTCCTAATGCAGCAACAAGGCTCATAACACCATGATAAATTTTGCGCATTAAACCTTTGGGGTTATGAAGTGCTGCAATTAAGAAGCAAATTCCTAGAATAAAAACAGTCGCTCTTGATACCATACAAAGTGGACAAGGCTCAATACCTAAGAAATATTCAAAATAGTAGGCTGAAACCAAAAGTTCATGGCATATAAAAAAGAGAAGGAAGTAATAAGGACGGTTGCTATTTTTCATTAGACGTTACCCAGATACTAAATAAATTTTTTACAATAAAAAGCCTCACAATGTGAGGCATAAGTTTTTCAATATGCAGGTCTCAGTTGTTCTGAGCTTCTTCATAGTTGCTAGCACAGACACTTTATAACAGACTAAAATTAGGTATGCAACTTTCTGCTACATATTTATGACTGTCAGTTTTTGTCAATTTAGCCATTTAGACCTGTCAATTATTGATTATTTTATACCCATTCCATCTCATAATGTATACTTCGGACGTAGTTGGTATTGTTAATTTTTACTCTTTAATGCACTACTAAGAGCGCTTGCAAAAGCGGAAATAGGGACATCTTTCTGATGATTTTTTTGCTTCTGTCTAACTTGGTTTGATCGCAGTTGGCCTGGCCTTTTATTATTAGCAGTTGGAGTGTTAGATGCTTTTGGTTGGTTATTTTGTAGTTTGTCTGGATGAACCATTGATAAACCAATTCTATTTCGAGCAACATCAACTTCTGTTATCCAGACACTAACGATATCTCCTGCTTTTACCACCGTTCTTGGATCGCTAACAAATTCACTCGATAATGCAGAAATATGAATAAGACCATCTCGATGGACACCAATATCAACAAAAGCACCAAAATTAGTCACATTACTGACCACGCCTTCTAAATTCATATTGGTGTGTAAATCTTTAATACTTTCCACACCGTCTTTGTAAGTTACAGTTTTAAAGACGGGCCTTGGGTCTCTACCGGGCTTTTCCAATTCGCTTATAATATCTCGAATCGTTATTGCTCCGAAACTATCATCGGTAAAGTTTTCAATTTCAATATTCTGCAAAAATGTTCGATCACCAATAATTGATTGCAAAGATTTTTCAGCTGATTGGGCAAGAACTTTTTCAACAATGGAGTAGGCTTCTGGATGAACAGCAGAAGCATCAAGTGGATTTTCACCGTTATTAATCCGCAAAAATCCTGCACATTGTTCAAAAGCTTTTTCTCCAAGTCGATCAATTTTCAGTAATTGTTTTCTACTGCTGAAACTTCCATTTTCATTTCTGTAGTTTACAATATTTTCGGCTGTAGCAGTTGTCAGGCCCGCCACCTTACTTAGTACCTGTGCAGATGCAATATTAAGATCAACACCGACAGCATTAACACAATCTTCAACCACAGCATCAAGACTTCGTGACAACATTCTTTGGTTTACATCATGCTGATATTCTCCAACACCTATCGCTTTTGGATCAATTTTAACTAGCTCTGAAAGGGGATCTTGAATACGTCTAGCGATTGATACTGCACCTCGAATACTGACATCTAAATCAGGAAATTCCTTACTGGCGAGCTCGCTGGCAGAATATACAGATGCTCCTGCTTCACTAATAATCATAAATTCAGGTTTGTTATCAGCAAACTCTTTAATCATTGCCTTAACTAGTCGTTCAGTTTCTCGGCTACCCGTTCCGTTACCAATACTGATGAGAGAAACTTTGTACATTTCACAAAGTTTGGTTAATTTCCGAAGACTTTGATCCCATTGGTTTTGAGGAGCGTGAGGATAAATAACTGTGTGGGTCAATAACTGTCCCCTCACATCGGTGACAACCACTTTTACACCGGTTCTTAAAGCAGGGTCTAGGCCCATGACAATTCTATCGCCTGCGGGGGCCGCCATTAACAGGTCTTTTAGATTTTTTGCAAAAATGTCGATAGCTTGTACTTCTGCATCGTCCTTTAAACGTTTAAAAAACTCATTTTCTAGATGCGTTTGTAGCTTCACTCTCCATGTCCACTGTACTACAGAGGCTAACCACTGATCAGCAGGACATTGCTTATCAAGGATAGAAAAATGCTCAGCAAGGATTTTTTGACAGCTTGACTCAAAGCTGGAATTTTCTATCATTTCTTTATCAGATAGCAGACTAATTTTTAAAACACCTTCATTTCGGCCTCTAAAAATAGCTAAAACTCGATGGGATGGTACTGTTTTAATCG
>JAAGZM010000897.1 GCA_024206355.1 Gammaproteobacteria bacterium
ACGAGGTGTCGGGCTTTACTGCTATAAAAGCCACAGGAAATACCACTACCATCGCTCGTTTAGATTTCGTTGGATCCGATAATGGTGGCGAAAACGTCAAGAATAACTTCGTTATCCCAATGTCATACGGTGTCCTTAAAACCAGAGGTGCAATAGAAATTAAGCAATTAGTCTATGAAGGAGTGCACACTGTTATCCATATGCAGAATGTAACTGAACTGAGATATTATGAAACTGAATCATTCCTACGGTTTATTGAAGTTGTTGTGAAAGTTATTGCGGTCGTATACCTTTTTTATTCTTGGGGTGAAGTAACAGGTGCCGAATTTTTATGGGCTTTGGCGACTAATATAGCTGCAGGTGTAGCAATTGAATACATCCTTACTCAAATTATTCTGCACAATCCTGATAATGAAGCGGCTGTATTTGTTGCTGTTGCTCTGGCTACAGTTGCTGGAGCTTACCTGGGAACTGGTGTTGAGACCGCAATTGACGCTGCGCTGCTTGGTATAAATGCAGTTTCACAGGTTTCTACTATATACGTAGAGATTAAAGGTGATATAATTGCAAATAATCAATCAGAATTTCTCCAGGAATCAGCCGCTAAACAGGAAGAATTAGATGCGAGATTTGAAGAATTTCATGGCAACGATAACCTGTTGAACTTCATTAAGCAGACTGTTATTAGCCGAGTAGAACCTCCTGATGATTTTTATGCCCGGACATTAAAATCCGGAGTTAGAGATGAAATGTTGGATTTAGCAGGAAGATTGGATATGGAGAACTTCTTCAATAAGTCCGTTGTAATTGAAAATACACGCGAAGGTTAAATATGGCATTTTCCACGGAAAAAAATAAAACTCAGTATACACCCCCGATCCCGGACTATTCATCGTTTAGTGCAAATGCATTGGACTTTAACAATTCAGTTAGCCCGCAGTCTTCTCCTTCGACATTTAAATTTGAACCTTTAAACCTTACTGGTCTGGGTGAGGACTGGCTAACAAAGAATTGGGCATCAAATCCTACGTCACAAACACCCGGTGCGTATGATTTTTCTAAAGCCCAACTTGGTAATTACAATCCAATGGCTTCAATGGCCCCAATGGCTTCACAAAATTCAGTAAATCCAGTAAATCCAAATAATTCTGGATTCTGGAGTAACCCTCTGACCACAACTAACATTGACAAGAATGGAGTCGTAACTGAGAATCAAGGATTTCTAGGACCGGTCTTCGACGGACTCGGTGCCGTATCCAATATCTATTTTGGTATGAAAGGTTTAGACCTTGC
>JAAGZM010000898.1 GCA_024206355.1 Gammaproteobacteria bacterium
AAAAAAACACCTTTTGTATGTATTTGTAAACTGATATATGACAACATTAGTTTTACGATTTTATTTTTCTTAAAATACAAAGAGTTACAAGCACTGTTTTAAGTAGTTCTTTAGCTTGGAAATGTTGATAAGTCTAATCTTGAGCTGTGGATAACATTTTTTATTCCCTGGAGTCGATTGTATGGATACTGTTCAAAAATTAATATCAGGACTGGCAATTAAAATTGAAAATTTGAGTGAATGGAGTGGCCAAGCAGTGTCTTGGTTAACTTTAATAATGGTTTTGCTCGTTTTTGTTATCGTAGTATTGCGCTACACCTTTAATATTGGATCGATAGAACTTCAGGAGTCGACAACATACTTGCATGGAATGATCTTTCTTCTTGCCGCAAGTTTCACACTCAAAGAAGATGAGCATGTACGTGTTGATGTCTTTTATAGTGCAATGAGCCATCGAAGACGTGCTTGGGTTGATTTAATAGGAACGGTTTTGTTTCTTTTCCCTGTCTGTATTTATATTTTTTCGATGAGTCTTGATTATGTCCTGTTAAGTTGGCGAATAAGCGAGGCTTCTGGAGAAGTTGGAGGTCTGCCTGCTCTTTATTTACTTAAGAGCCTTATCTTGA
The DNA here is from genome assembly GCA_024206355.1 of Gammaproteobacteria bacterium. Taxonomy (GTDB): domain Bacteria; phylum Pseudomonadota; class Gammaproteobacteria; order Enterobacterales. The sequence goes on from JAAGZM010000898.1 coordinate 627, forward strand.
TAATGCCTATATTGATGATGCTTCAAGGCTTAGCTTGGATAATTCGTCGAGTTTTGTATCTTTTTGCTGGAGCAGAATCTCCTTATCAAGCCGCTTCGCCTGAGGATCCTTCAAATCAAATTCAAACTGATGCTGGGGTTTAATAATGATTGAATTTATGCCTTTGTTGATGTTCCTCATTGTTTGTATTGTATTAATGCTTGGGTATCCGGTGGCACTTTCACTGGCAGGCACTGCATTAATTTTTGCCTTTTTTGGTAGTTACTTTGAAATCATGGATGTAGGGATATTGAGTGCCTTGCCTAATCGTATGTTCGGTATTATTAACAACCAGACATTGGTGGCTGTACCATTATTTGTATTTATGGGTGCAATGCTTGAGCGCGCTCGAATTGCAGAAAATATGCTGTCATCCATGGCGCTTCTTTTTGGCGGGTTAAGAGGAGGGCTTGGCTTATCTGTCACTCTTGTTGGAATGATGTTAGCAGCCAGTACCGGTATTGTTGGTGCAACTGTTGTTACTATGGGACTGTTATCGTTACCGGTTATGTTAAAAAATGGTTACGATAAAGGGTTAGCGACTGGTATTATTTGTGCTTCAGGAACACTGGGTCAAATTATCCCTCCCTCAATAGTACTGGTGTTATTAGGCGATGTTTTATCAAGTGCTTATCAGCAAGCACAGGCTCAGGCCGGCATTTATCCTCCTAAAGTTGTTTCAGTTGGAGATCTGTTTATGGGGGCAATCGTTCCAGGAATGCTCTTGGTGTTTTGCTATTTGCTTTATATAGGATTTATTGCATGGAAAAATCCTGTCGCTGCACCAGCACTTCCAAAGGCGGAGCAGGTTGGAATGATTGGTGAGAGGATTATTGAGGTCATTAAAAGTTTATTTTTACCCTTGTTGTTAATTATAGCTGTCCTAGGTTCAATATTAGAAGGTTACGCAACTCCAACGGAAGCGGCTTCTGTTGGTGCTGTTGGCGCAATGATCCTAGCAATAATCCAACGCCAATTAACGCTCCTGCGGCTACGAGAAGTTATGCTTACAACTACTAAAACAACCAGTATGGTTTTTTTAATCCTTATTGGTGCATCTATATTTTCGTTGGTATTTAGAGCGTATGAAGGTGATGAGCTGATCCGTTCGATTTTTATTGATATGCCAGGTGGAACAGTTGGAGCAATGATTGTTGTGATGCTTGTGATGTTTCTACTGGGTTTTATTTTAGATTTTATTGAAATTACCTTTGTTGTTGTGCCAATCGTTGCTCCAGTTTTATTGATAATGGGCTTTGATCCGATTTGGCTTGGAGTAATGATTGCTATCAACCTACAAACTTCTTTTTTAACCCCGCCATTCGGGTTTGCGCTATTTTATTTAAGGGGAGTAGCTCCAAGTTCTGTCAAAACTGCAGATATATATAAAGGAGTTATGCCTTTTATTGGCATACAGGCTCTGGTTTTGTGTTTACTAGCTATTTGGCCATCACTTGCTACTTGGTTGCCTAGGCTAATTTATGGCAGCTAAGTTGAAAAGCTTGCTATGCTGATAGGTATATACCAGTTATCATGCATCTTGAATGATAAACTAGGATCCTCAGTTGACCGGCTCAAAATTATGATTATGTACTTTATAACAACAACTTACAGAAGGATTAGTATTCATCCATTGAGTGAGTTTGACTACGCATTTGATTGCAACATATTAGTAAAAACCTTTTAACCTAGAATCCTCAGTTGACCGGCTCTGACTTATGGTTATTTATTTCAAAACAGCAACTTACAGAAGGATTAGTATTCACCCATTGAATGAGTTTGCCTACACATTTGATTGCACGTTTTTTAGA
>JAAGZM010000899.1 GCA_024206355.1 Gammaproteobacteria bacterium
CATAATGACTGATACTCGGTCTACTGAAAGCCAACCAGTTAAGTCAGAAGTTAAGTCAGAAGTTAAGGTCATATCAAACAATGAAATTATTAATCAATTTTCACTTGAAATTGAAGTAAGTGTTATTAATGTTGATCAACAAACATTAACTATTAATGATCAGTCTGGTCAAATTATAAGGCAAACTACGGTCGTAGAATCCTTTAGTATGAGACTAGAAATGTCTTTTGGAGCTCAGCTTGAAGAAGAATCTGATCCACTTATCATTGATGTCGAAGGCGATGGTTTCACCACTTCAGAAATCGAGCATGGGGTAGCGTTTGATATTAATGCTGATGGTTATATAGATCAAGCCAACATTGTGATCACCGATGATGGATTTCTGGCTTTAGATAGGAATGGAAACTGGCTTATTGATAATGGCTCAGAATTATTTAGTGATCAAACAAGTTATCAGATTGGCTTTGAATATCTAGCATCATTTGATAATAGTAATGATAACAAAATTGATAACAATGATAGAATTTTCAATAGCTTATTGATGATGAGGCTTATCAATAACAATCAATTTATCACTCAACTTTCTGAAACAAATATCCAATCAATTAACCTCGATTACACAAATACTTCAACCAATACATTCAGTGGTGATCGTATTGTACAAATGAGTGATTATAAAAACTCTAAGGGATAAAAAGCTGTTGTTGCAGATTTATTATTACAGTATAAAAGTGATATAAACAATAGTTAATTAGATATAGATATCAATACCGACTAGCGTGGCTAAATCATCTTTACGCTCATAATCAGCTACATCCAAAAATGATTGGACCGCTTTTCCTGAACCTCCCAGATCTTGCCCTTTTTCACCTTGCAACTGAAAACGTTTTCTAGCCGTCTCCACCTCAACAAGGTTTTGACGCTGATTAGTCGTAGATTTGTTTGTATTAGGAGGTTGGGTAACTGGAATAAGCAGCGCAGCTTGCCCCGTATTAGTCTGATTCGATGCAGCTAAAGCATTGGAGTTTGCATCTGCTTTAGTATTTTCACTGGCTGGTTGGATATTAGTTGCACCTTTATTCAAGGCACGCGAATTATTGGGACGCGGAGCGAACTGAGTCGTTGTTTGTAGACCTATACCTGGAACAGACATCTACTAGACCTAAGTTGATTAATTCATCAGTGATCTACGTATTATAGCCTATTTTTAACTTCTTACCACTTGATCTCTGACATAAATAGGTAATGCTTCTGCAGGATCTAAAAGATCTCCATTGATATAATGCCATTGCGCCAGCGTTAAAAGGTCGATAGCTTCAGGATAGAGTTGCTCAGATTGGCTTTGGATATTCCAATATTTAAATCGCTGGATCATATCCTCAGAAAAATTAACCCAACCAGCGCCAATGGTATACCATTTATTCTGCTCAGAAATTTGTTTATCTTCTTCTGCACAGGTGATTATATTCGGGGAAGCTACCTGATCGTCCTGTAAAGCAACCATCAACCCATTGGAATCTAACTGATACTGTCCAAAATAGACTTCAGACATTCTGGCATCCAGCGCAGCGAAACATTTTTCATTTAATGTTTCGCGATAACTTCCTTGAGCCAGCACGGCAAGGCTTGAGGCTGCTATTAAAGGCAAATTTGCACCTAATGCCAAGCCCTGAGCCACTGAAGTACCTATTCGAACACCGGTAAAAGCCCCTGGACCTCTTGTAAATGCGATAACATCAAGTGACTTTAGGTTAATATCTGCCTCTGCCAACACCTGTTCAACCATAGGTAGTACATGATCAGCATGTCCTCTCGGTTCAGTTGAAATTTGCTGAAATTCAGCACCATTATGATGCAAAGCTACCGAGCAACTTTCACTACAAGTCTCAATCGCTAATATCGAATTAGTCATTAACTTATTTCTCCTAAAAAACCTTTAACCAATTCAATGTTACGTGTTTTATACATAGCTGGCAGACTATTGATGAATGACGCACCATAATTCTTACTCACTAACCGAGGATCACCTAATACCAAAACACCTCTATCGCTATGATCGCGAATTAATCGACCAGCACCCTGCTTTAACGTAATAACTGCCTGAGGTAACTGTAACTTTGCAAATGCGTCTTCACCAGCACGTTTGCAGGCTGTAATACGAGCCTGAATAACCGGATCTGAAGGGACAGCGAAAGGTAATTTATCAATAACCACACAACATAAGTTATCGCCCCTAACATCCACACCTTCCCAAAAACTAGAGGTTGCCATTAGAACTGCATTGTCATACTCACGAAAACGGCGCAGTAATTCAGTTTTATCAGCAGTCCCTTGTATCAAGACTTTAAATTGTCCGTTCTCTGATAACCACTCAGCTGCCATTTGCAAAGCACGGTAACTGGTAAATAAACAAAATGCCCTGCCCTTGCTAGCTCTCAATACAGGTAATACGGCTTTCATCAGTTCAATAGGATGTTCAGCAGATGATGGTTCAGGCAATTCTTTCGGAAGATACATCAATGCTTGTTCTGGATAGTTAAACGGTGAATTGAGTAACAGCGTTTCAGCTTCTAAAATACCCATTTCACTTTGATAATGATTCAACTCACCATTGATTGCGATTGTGGCCGATGTAAAAATCCAACTACCACCATGATTTTTCCATTGCTCATTAAAGGTTTTTGAAATATTCACCGGTGTCTGATGTATCTGAAAAGAACGTAACCAAGTTTCACACCAATGGATCATATCCATTGATGAATTAGTTGTCAGTTCTAAAAATGCCGCTTGCAACAATTCACACCGATCGTAACAAGATTCCAGTCCTCGACTCCTTGAACTCAGCGGTTCTAAAATTTGAACTAGCTTCTTAAATAATTCCATTAATATATCAATAGCCTCAATAACAGGCTTTTTATTCCTAAGCCTATCCCAAGCAATTCTTTGAGCTTTTTCACCGAGAGCTAGTCGAAACTCTTTAACATTTTGCTCAATTTCTGTCGCATAATCATCAAGTTCACGGCAATCTTTCGCTTCACTAAGATATTCTCGTCGCATATCTGTTGCAAGTTCTAACAATTGCCGACTAGAGACAGATTTACCAAAAAATTGTGTGACCACATCATGCAACTTATGTGCTTCATCGACTATCACAACTTCAGTGTCAGGAAGGAGATCAGCAAAACCTTCTTCTCTTAGCGCTAAATCGGCACACAGCAAATGGTGATTTATCACTAAAATATCAGCCTGTCGCGCTTTTTTACGAGCTAACAATACATAGCAATCGTCATAATCAGGACAATCTTGCCCTAAACAATTATCATGAGTGGAAGTGATTTTGGAGCGAATTTCACTATCATCAGCAAGGTTAATAAGTTCTGCAAGATCACCATTACGAGTCTCTGATGACCAGCGCCGAGCAAGTTGCAAGTCATGGCTAGCTTGACGACTACCGAGCCGACCATCAGCAATAGTCATTTCTAACCGATAAGTGCAGAGATAGTTGTTTCTTCCTTTCAATAGTGCTGTTTGCGGGTTTTTATCAAGAGACTTACAGACCTTAGGTAAATCTTTATGAAATAGCTGATCTTGAAGGTTTTTAGTACCTGTGGAAATAATAATCGTTTTTTTAGACAAAATTGCAGGAACTAAATAGGCAAATGTCTTACCAATGCCGGTTCCGGCCTCGGCAACTAAGCTATGATTGGCGTTAACCACAATCTCAATTTTCTTCGCAAGTTGTTGTTGAACTATTCGAGGTTGAAACCCTTGAATTGCTTCACTAAATGGGCTGTCTGAACCAAGAAGAGGATAAATGTCTACTTGAGACTCTGATTGTTCAGATTCTGCCATTAGTCATCTTGCTGGTTAAGATTATATTCTTCAGCTTCCCAAATAGTTTCAGCAACTATTCTAAACTGAGAGACTGTCATCGCCCCTCTTTTATTCACTTTTTTGTCACCAATGGCTTCTTGGATTGTTTCCTTATCGGCAGCTAATATCTCTTCTGCTTGATATGCTTCATTGAGCAATACTAATAAGCATATATCCCAGATACCATCCAAATTCAGCTGACCGATACGCTGTTGTTTACCTTTAAGATTAGAAAATTGCACACGCCCTTTGATTTGGAACTTTTGACCACCAAGCACATCGGGCCCGATAGCATCTACGCTTGCTTCAGGTTTTTCTGGGCTTTTAAGATTTAGGTATCTAATTGCATCATAACAGGCGAGATCATGACTAACCGGCAATGGCTGACCTGTGGCATCTCTATACTTAGAAGCTAGTTGACGCGTTTCTTCCATCAGTGTGTCGAGTTTATAAACTTCCATTAGTTTCTCAATCAATGACCCAATCAAACATGAATTCGTATTTATTTTAGCCTGAAACCTACTTTAGATGAAGGGGCTAAATGACTGTTTTTGCAGATAGTTTATATAAAAATGGAAATATAAATACAAAATTCAATAACTTTAGAGATTTTACAAAGATAACTGCTTAGACCTCAAGGTCAATTATGATACCTGGTTTGTTAGATTTCTCTGAAAGTTCGTTTGCTTTTTTTGAGTTAGCATCCTCTCTACGCTCACCCAATAGACGCTTACTAACTTTCATCTTTTTCGATTGTTTATTGCGTCGATTACTTTTTCGTCTCTCGATAATTTTATTATGTTTCTCAGTGGGATTAAGCTCTTTTGAGTGTTGCACAGGTACCGTTCCACTATGTTTAACAGTAGCGTTTTGTTCAACTGGAGTGCGGTTAATATCAAACGGTATATTGTTAATTAAACTCATAATATAAGCCTTAAACTTAAAACAATTTTGTATTCACTATCTTATTATATCGACTAAAACTCTAATTCCTTTAATAATCATAGGTTATTCAGCGACTTGATGCGAATAAAATTCATGTCAACCAAAGCCTGAATCAATCGTTTATAGTAAGATATAGGAAGTTATTGGTATAGATAATTGCTACAAAACACCAAAGCAGGACTAACTTTTGATGAAGCTAATGAAATGACGGCATCTGATAACAGATCAACGATCAGTCAAAAAGTCCGTATTGATCGATTTCTTGCTTCAGTTCAAAAGAGTGGTTTTAGAATTGCATTTCTAGCAACATCAAATACCGATGATGCTTTGGAAATAGTTCAGGAAACGATGATGCAGCTTGTCAGACGATACAGTGACAGACCAGATAAAGAGTTAAGGATCTTATTTTACCGAATATTATCTTCTCGAATTACCGACTGGTATCGTAAAACTGCTTTTAGACAAAAATTTCAAGCGCTATTTAGTCGTGAAAGTTATCAAAAAGGCGATCCTGTACAAGAACTTAGTTCAGAGCATGAGACATCTTTGTTAGAACAATTTGAAAATAATAGAACTCTCGACAGCCTAACTACAGCTCTAACTAGACTGTCTAAACGACAGCATCAAACATTTTTATTAAGAGCATGGCAAGGATTTAACGTGAAAGAAACCGCTTCAATTATGTGCTGCTCTACAGGATCCGTTAAAACACATTACTCTCGAGCTCTACAGTCGCTTAGAGCTCAGCTTGGAGATCATAATGAACGATAAGCAGAACGTTGAACAATATAGACAACTACTTGATCAGAGTTGCCGTGATATGCCTGGGTCAGTTAATGCACAACTCGATGAAAAAAGACGGCTAGCTGTTGAGCTACTTGATACAGGACATGTGTTTAGCTTCACTAAATGGCAACCTGTCCTAACGCTGAGTATCTCTCTATTTGTCATCATAATAATTCTATATTTACCCATTCCATCACAACAGCAAACAGTGCCTGATATTTACGCTGATCTTGAACTATTAATGGATGAGGATCAGCTAGACTTTTTAAGTGAAATGGAACTTTCTGAATGGTTAGTTAGCGCAAACGAAGGATAACTGAGAATTTAACCGAAAGAAAATGTAAATTTCTACTGATAGTCTGCGCAAAGTTTCTTATAATCAGTCTACAAATAATTTATTATGAAATTAAGTATGACTGTTGACTGTTGCTCTACCCCTGGACTAAAACCATTTACCGAAGCATTGACGCAAATCCTTAGCTCAATGACTAGACTAACTGAGATAGAATTGATCTCACTTGGAGATGCCAATAACCGAATATTGGCTGAAGATTTATGCTCACAAGATATATTACCACCCTGGAATTGTTCTGCGATGGATGGTTACGGATTAAATCATTCAACATTTGAAGCTGGTCAAACACTTACAATGGTAGGTTCATCCTTTGCTGGACATCCTTATGAAGGAGAAGTTGCTGCTGGTGAATGTATTCGAATAATGACAGGTGCTTGTTTACCAGACGATTGTGATGCTGTGGTGATGCAGGAAAATGTTCAGGATGATGATAATCAAATTACAATGGCCTCCCCTATTGAACAATGGCAACATGTAAGAAAAGCAGGATCAGATATTCAGGCCGGCGAGACAGTACTGCCTAAAGGTCAACGAATTAACCCTCGAAATATTGGTGTGGCTGCTTCACTCGGTCTCGCTAAAATTCCTGTATACAGACAGCTTAAGGTAGCAGTTTTTTCAACAGGAGACGAATTGGTTCCTCCTGGTGACACACTACAAAGTGGGCAAATTTATGACAGCAATCGTTATTCTGTCTCTGCTGTTTGTAAGCGTCTAGGCTATGAAGTTATTGATTTAGGTCTTATTGCTGATGACTATGAAAAGATTAAAGCCGTTATGATAGAGGCAGCGGCCAGTGCTGATGTGCTTCTAACCAGTGGTGGAGTATCGGTCGGAGAAGCTGACTATGTCAAACCTATCCTAGAAGAAATTGGAGAGCTCAATCTTTGGAAGGTAGCGATAAAACCCGGCAAGCCTATTGCAGTTGGGGCAATTGGTGACTGTAAGTTCTTTGGCTTACCTGGAAACCCAGTATCAGCAATGGTTACTTTAAATCTCTTGGTTCAACCTGCAATGCAGAAACTTTCCGGAATGGATTTAATCCCGCCAACAATTATTCCTGCAATATGTGATAGTAATCTCAAGAAAAGACCCGGAAGGCGAGATTATCAAAGAGGTACTGCTTACCCTGATCCAAATGGTAATTGGCATGTAGAATCGACAGGAAACCAAGGTTCGGCTAGATTAACTTCAATATCGCAGGGCAATTGTTATATTGTCTTAGATGAAGATTCAAACGGTGTAAAAGCTGGCGAAACTGTAAATATACAACTTTTTGATGAAGTTATACGATAGACTAAATCACTCAATAATAGAGACTTAATAACAGATGATGAGCAAAAGAATAATAGAAGAAAAACCAGAGTACCTCGACGATGAAGAATTAGATTATTTACCCTCAGAAATCTACCTACTTCCTTTGTCTGAGCGACCATTTTTTCCACCTCAAACACTTCCAATATTGATGAGCGAAGAGGTGTGGCGTGATTCTATCGAGCAAATTTCACAAAGCAGAGATAAGGTGGCTGGGTTAATATTAACCCAAACACCGGAGTTAAATGCCGCCACAGCTGATGACTTTTCAACCATCGGCACATTGGTTAGTATCCATCATCCGGTTATGGCTTCTGGTAAAGTTCAATTTATAGCAGAAGGAATTCATCGTTTCAGAATAGTCCGTTGGATCTCAGATGAACCTCCTTATAAAGTGGAAGTCGATTATCCTCAAGAACCTGCTTATAGGAAGAATGAGAAGATAAAAGCTTACGCTATCGCAATCATTAATTCACTCCGTGAGCTGATGCCCCTTAATCCACTTTATAGTGATGAGCTAAAATACTTTCTCGACCGCTTTGATCCGTATGAACCTTCTCCCCTAACCGATTTTGCAGCCAGTATTACAACGGCAGATAAAGAGTCTTTGCAGGAGATCCTTGAGACCGTTAATTTACGGGTCCGCATGCAAAAGGTTTTAAAGCTGATACAAAAAGAACTTGAAGTTGCTGAACTACAAGTTGAAATACGCCAACAAGTCGAAGACAAAATGTCTTTGCAACAGCGTAATTTCTTTTTGAGAGAACAGTTAAAAACAATTCAAAAAGAACTAGGTATCGCTAAAGATGATCGCACAGCAGATATCGATCGATTTAATAAAGCATTAGAAAAACTGACTTTACCTGATCAGGCTCTAAAAAGAGTTGATGAAGAAATGTTAAAGTTCAGCATTTTAGAAACTGGTTCACCTGAGTATGCTGTAACAAGAAACTATCTAGATGTTATCTGTAACTTACCATGGGGTATCTATTCAAAAGATAGAGTTTCATTAAGAGGTGCTCAACAAGTACTCAATAGAGAGCATGCTGGCTTGAAGGATGTTAAACAACGGATCCTTGAATTTTTAGCCGTTGGCTCATTAAAAGGAGAGATCTCAGGTTCGATATTACTCTTTGTTGGCCCTCCAGGTGTTGGTAAGACATCTATTGGGCGCTCTATAGCAAATGCCTTAGGCAGAAAGTTCTTCCGCTTCTCGCTTGGTGGAATGCGCGATGATGCAGAAATTAAAGGCCATAGAAGAACCTACATAGGTGCTATGCCGGGTAAAATCATTCAAGCCTTAAAAGAGGTTGAAACATCCAACCCAGTCATTATGCTTGATGAAATCGATAAGGTAGGCTCGTCCTATCATGGCGATCCTGCTTCTGCTCTGCTTGAAGTCCTTGATCCTGAACAAAATGATAACTTTCTAGATCATTATCTTGATGTAAGAACTGATCTTTCCCACGTGCTATTTATCTGTACAGCGAATCAGCTGGATACCATTCCACGGGCTTTACTAGATCGTATGGAAATAATTCGTTTGTCAGGCTATCTAACACAAGAAAAGATTGAGATTGCTCAAAAATATCTGTGGCCAAGACAAATTGAGCGTTGTGGCCTTAAAAACAGTCAGATTAACCTATCCGATGTGGCTTTACGAAAACTTATTGAAAATTATGCCCGAGAAGCAGGTGTTAGAAATCTAGACAAGCAACTTGGTCGCCTTGCGCGTAAAGCAGTAATGAAGATCAGCACTGGCAAAGCCAAAAAAGTTAGTATTTCAGGAAAAAGCCTTGTCGATTTTCTTGGTCAAGCTCGCTTTGATCAAGAACAACCTATGCAAGCAATCGGTGTTATGACTGGGCTTGCCTGGACTTCAATGGGTGGAACAACCTTAAATATCGAAGTTGCAAGAATTCATCAGAAAGCTCGAGGTTTAAAGCTCACAGGGAATCTCGGTAAAGTCATGAAGGAGTCGGCAGAAATTGCATACAGTTATATAGCTGGAAGCTTTTCAGAAGAATTCTGTAAAAATAAAAACTGTGATGACTTCTTTGATAAGTCACTCATTCATTTACATGTTCCTGAAGGTGCTACTCCAAAGGATGGACCTAGTGCAGGAATAACTATTGCGTCAGCTCTCGTATCTCTCGCTAGAAACGAGCGAGTCAAAACTACCTATGCAATGACAGGTGAAATGACACTAACAGGATTTGTTTTGGCTGTTGGTGGTGTTCGCGAGAAAATTATTGCTGCTAGGCGTGCTCGAATTAAAAACCTTATTTTACCGGCAGCATGCCTAGGTGTTTATGAAGAGTTACCAGCTTACTTAAAAGTCGGAATGACCGTAAAGTTTGTTAAGCACTATAATGAAGTATTCGCGATTTTATTTGCTGACTAAAAGACAAATACAGAGGCATCACTCGATGTCTCTCGTTTCCTTTAATCTA